>JAKSKP010000009.1 GCA_024401635.1 Bacteroidales bacterium | reverse complement strand
TCGGCCAATGCCGCAAGACGAGGAAGGGCCATATGCTCGACGTCCTCTATGGTGTACATATGCTCTGTCCACACGTTGGCCTGAATGCCCTTGATGTATGCGGACTGCTCCTTGTCGAGAGACTCGAAGGGGTCGAATGAGTAGCATTTCTTAAGGGGAAGATACGTGGGATACGTGGTGCCCTTCGGCTCCGCGGCGGGATTGAGCGTCTGATAATAGTCCAGATAGAAATGTGTGGACGGAGACATTATCACGTCGTTGCCCATTCTGGCAGCCTTGATGCCGCCCTTCGTCCCGCGCCAGGACATAACCGTTGCGGAAGGAGTGACTCCGCCGTCCAGAATCTCGTCCCAGCCTATCAGACGGCGGCCCTTGCCTTGAAGGAAGCTCTCGATGCGACGGAGAAGGTAGCCCTGAAGGCCGTCCTCGGTCCGGATGCCTTCCTCCTTCATCCTGCGCTGGCAGTCGGGGCAGGTTTTCCACCTTGTGCGGGGAGCCTCATCCCCACCTACGTGTATATATTCGCCGGGGAAAATCTCACATATCTCATCCAGGACATCCTGAAGGAATTCGAAGGTCTTTTCCTTTCCTATGCAGAGTACGTCGGAGAATACGCCCCATTCCTCAGTAACCTTGTAGTCTTTTCCCCTGCACCCCAGCTCGGGATATGCCGCGAGAGCCGCAAGCGCGTGGCCGGGCATTTCGATTTCGGGGATGACGCTTATGTGACGCTGCGCCGCAAAAGCGACGATTTCCTTCATCTGTTCCTGCGTATAATATCCGCCGTAGCCGGACTCTCCGCGTTTCGAGCCGATTTCCGTCAGGAGAGGATACTTGCGTATCTCGGCACGCCATCCCTGGTCATCGGTGAGATGCCAGTGGAAAACGTTTATTTTGTGGATGCTGAGGATATCAATGTATTTCTTTACGTCGTCGATGCTGAAGAAATGACGGCAGCAGTCCAGATGGGCGCCACGGTAGGCGAATTCCGGACGGTCGGCTATCTTCACCCCGGGAACGTGTCCGGGAGACTGGGCCAGAATCTCGCGCAAGGTCATCTCAGCCCACCACAGGCCGGCCTCGCTGCCAGCCTTGACATAGACGGTATCTCCAGCCGCACCGCTCGCATCCAGCAGATATTCCTCCTCTGCCAGAGTTGCATCGATGACGTTCTTTACAGCCGGTCTGCCGGCGGTCACGCTCACGCCTTTCCCTGAATATTCGACGGATACGGGCTGCGGAACGATTACGACCTCCGCAGTTGAAGGAATTGCCGGGCCAAGCAACGCTGAGGCGGCGACAATGGAAAATACTGTTCTGTTCATAATTCTATATCTCGGTGCAAAGATACCTAATTTTATTTATACCTTTGTGAATGAAAAAAATAAACCTTACCGTGAGAAAAACCATATATTCATTCATTGCCTTGTTGGTCTTGCTGCCGTCATGCAAACCCAAACTGGTCGCAGTGACTCCGCCTTCTTCCCAAGATTTCCATGAGGAAAAAACCGATATGACAAAGGATCCCGAAGGCTTGAACCTGATGTCCTTCAATATCCGCTATCTGACAAACAATGACACGGGTGACCAGCATTGGACAAAACGCCTTGCAGCCATATGGGAGATGGTCAACCTGCGCAAACCGGACATAATGGGTCTGCAGGAATGCTGGAAAAGCCAGCGCGATGACATACTCAGAGGATGCACTGAATACGGGTACATCGGCGTCGGCCGGGATGACGGGAAGGAGAGCGGTGAGATGGTCCCGATCTTCTACAGGAAGTCGGAGATCACGATAGAGCAGTGGGGAACGTTCTGGCTTTCCAAAACACCTGACGTACCCTCCAGGGACTGGGATTCCGGCTGCAACCGCTGTGCAACCTGGGCAAAGATACTCATCAAAAGTTCAGGCAAGAGGATTTTCTACGTCAACACACATCTTGACCATGTGACGGGCAGGGCCGAGCAGATGGAGGTGCTTGAAAGGAAGATGGAGGAAATCAACACCTGGAATCTGCCGATGTTCCTGACTGCGGACTTCAATGAACGGGAGGACAGCCATCTGTTTGACCACGTCCAGACTTATATGTACAACGCTCGCAAGACCGCCCCGATAACCGACAATGTCAAGACATACAATTCCTGGGGGAGAAACGGCAGCGCAAGCATCATCGACATCATTTTCTATTCGAAGGACGGCGCGACAGCCCTGAAATACAGAACAGTGACGGAAAGCTATAAAGGCATCGCCTATATTTCGGACCATTATCCTATTTACGCAATATTCTCAATCTGAAGCCTTTTTTTATTATATTTGTAGGTTAATTCCGAATTTTTGGACAAAAAATAAAAACAACTTATATGGAACAGGAAGTATTGTCTTACTCTTTGCTGGAAATGGCCGCCAAGGGCGGCTGGATTATGATTGTGCTCGCCATCCTGAGCCTGGTGGCCATCTACATCTTCGGAAAGAAGTTGTGGCTGATCACCAAGGCATCCAAGATCGACCGCTATTTCATGAACGACATCCAGGATTATATGAACGCCGGAAAGATTCAGAGCGCCAAGACCCTGTGCGCCAAGTACGACTCCCCCATCGCGCGAATGGTGGAAAAGGGCATTGACCACCGCAAGAAAAGCCTGCAGGAAGTGCAGACCGCAATGGAGAATGTGGGCAACGTCGAGGTTGCACGTCTGGAGAAGGGCCTCAGCGGTCTGGCCAGCATCGCCGGTGGCGCCCCCATGCTCGGATTCCTCGGTACTGTGACCGGTATGATACGCGCATTCTTCAATATGGCCAATTCCGGCAACAACGTGGACATAACCCTGCTCAGCGGCGGTATCTATGAAGCGATGATTACCACCGTGGGCGGTCTTATCGTGGGTATCGTGGCCTATTTCGCATACAACTTCCTCGTGGGAAGGGTTTCCGCCCTGACCGCCGGAATGGACACTGCGACGATGGATATGATAGACATACTCGAGGCCCTGCCTGCAGAGGTAGAGGAAAAAGAATAGGCGGATATGGCTATAAAGAGAACAATAAAGGCGGATGCGACCACCGCGATGTCCTCGATGACGGACATCGTGTTCCTGCTGCTGATATTCTTCCTCATCACCAGCACTCTGGTCAACCCCAACGCCCTCAAACTGCTGCTTCCCAAGAGCACGGGGCAGGTGGCGGCGAAGGCCACGACGAGCGTTTCGGTCAAGGACTGGAACAACGGAACATATTCATTCCACATCAACGGCAATGAGACTGCAATAGCTTTCGAGCAGGTCGAGGATGCGCTGATAGAAGCCCTGCAGGGCGAAGAGGACCCCACCTTCAGCATTTTCGCGGACGAGACTGTCCCGGTGAAAGAGGTAGTGGCCCTGATGAACATAGCCAAGCGCAACCACTACAAGGTGATAATGGCCACCTCACCGGAATAGCCGGAGACGATAATGGACGGCAGCAGATACACACAGGAGCAATACCGCCAGAAATACAATGCGGGGATATTCGGCATCGCGCTCACGCTCGTTGTCAACGTGTCCGCCGCCCTGTTGTGCAATTTCTCCGGACTGAAATACATATATCCGCCGCCGGAGGAGAAAACTGTGGTGATTGACTTCGAGCAGCAGGAAGAGCCGGAGATAATGAAGAAACGCTTCGGCAGGGAGCCCGCCGCCGAAGAAGCCGATCCGTCCAAAACCGTGGAGTATGTCCAGAAAAGCGAGGCCCAACACAAGGGCACAAAACAGAATCTCGCCAAGGAGGCTACCGTGGGACCGGACGGTGACGTCGAGGTAAAGGAGCCCCCGCGCGAGGAAGTCATAGACCGCAGATCGCTTTTCCACGCTGCGCAGAACACGGACAAGGACACCCTCGCCGCACAGACTGCAAAGGAAGTGTCAGACGCTCTGAAAGCCGGTCACTCGCAGGGCAATACTACAGCCGGTAAGATTGAGGGCGCGCCTATGGCCAGAGTGAAGGGAAGGACGACGGTCGGCGTGCCGGCAAAGCCCGGATACCGGGTGCAGAACGAAGGTACCGTGGTGGTGGAGATCTGGGTTGACCGTCAGGGATCCGTGATAAGGGCCATACCGGGAGCCGACGGCACAACGGTGACGGACAAGGATATGTGGAAGGCTGCAAGCCAGGCGGCGCTCAATACAAGATTCAATGTAAGCCCAGATTCTCCCGAACAGATGAAGGGAACGATTACCTATATTTTCAAATTGCAATAATGGAAATAACAAAGAAGAACCGTAGAGATAATCACGGCAGACCTTCTGCCGGCAGGAAATTCGGCGACAAGCCGGCCGGAAAACATTTCGAGGGAAAACCCGGGACCGGGGACAGACCTTTTGACAGAAAACCCGGAACCGGAAAGACTTTCGAGGGGAAACCCTTTCAAAGGAAGCCCGAAACCGGAAAGCCGGCCTTCAGAAAACCTGCTGTCAGGAAGAAAGCTGCACCCACGGCGGCTCCTACCGAAGAACGCCTCAACAAATTCATTGCCAATTCCGGAGTATGCTCACGCCGCGAGGCCGACAAACTGATTCAGGCCGGAGTCGTCACCGTTAACGGCAAAGTCATCACCGAGCTAGGCACCAGGATAGACGTACGCAAGGACGTGGTGCTGTTCGGAGGACAGCGTCTGCACGGAGAGGACAAGGTGTATATCATAATGAACAAGCCCAAGGGTTTCGTAACCACGACTTCCGACCCGCACGCCGAGCAGACCGTGATGGACCTGCTCACAAAATGTCCCACCAGGGTATTTCCCGTAGGACGTCTGGACAAGAACACCACAGGCGTCCTTATGTTCACCAATGACGGTGAGATAGCTGAAAAACTCACCCATCCTTCCTTCAACAAGAAAAAGATTTACGAAGTCCTGCTGGACAGGAAACTCACAAGTGAGGATTTCAGCAAGATACTCTCAGGCATCAACCTCGAGGACGGCCCCATCAAAGCGGATGAACTCAGCTATGTGGACGCCGAGGACCAGCGCAGGATAGGCATAGAGATTCACAGTGGCAGGAACCGTATCGTCCGCCGCATATTCGAATCCCTGGGCTATCAGGTGAAGGGTCTTGACCGCGTTTATTTCGCAGGGCTCACGAAGAAGGGCATCAAGCGGGGAGCCTGGCGCTACCTCACCGAGGGAGAAGTGAACATCCTTAAAATGGGGGCTTTCAACTGATGGCAGCACAGCACCGCGCCGGTTTCGTCAACATAATCGGCAATCCCAACGTAGGCAAGAGCACCCTGATGAACGCCCTTGTGGGGGAGAAACTCAGCATAGTGACGGCAAAGGCCCAGACGACCAGGCACCGTATAATGGGAATTGTCAACGGGGAAGACTGGCAGATAGTCTATTCCGACACCCCGGGCATACTCAAGCCCAACTACCGCCTCCAGCAGAACATGCTGGACTTCGTGGATACGGCCATAGGCGATGCCGACATCATACTGTATGTCACGGACACGGTGGAAAAGGCCGACAAGAATGAGGAATACATACAGAAACTCCAGAAGCTGGAATGCCCCGTAATTGTGGTGCTGAACAAAATAGACATCAGCACGCAGGACAAGGTGATGGAACTTATGCAGTGGTGGAAGGACAAACTCCCCAAGGCGGAGATATTCCCAGCCTCGGCACTCGAGAAGTTCAACCTGGACAACATCTTCGACGCAATCGTGGCTTCTCTCCCGGTAGCCCCGGCCTGGTACGACAAGGACGTTTTCACGGTGCAGAACCTGAGGTTCTTTGCCAGCGAGATACTGCGAGAGAAGATTTTCCTGAATTACAGCGACGAAATTCCCTACAGTTGCCAGGTGGAGATCGAGGAGTTCAAGGAGGGCTCGCAGAGATATGACATCAAGGCTGTGATATATGTGATGAGGGAATCGCAGAAGGGCATAATCATAGGCAAAGGCGGCGCCGCGCTCAAGAAGACGGGGACGGACGCACGCATTGAAATGGAGGATTTCTTCCAGAAGAAAGTGTTCCTCACCACTTTCGTGAAAGTGGACCCGGACTGGAGGGAGAACAGAAAGGAATTGAAACGTTTCGGATACGAATTTTAAACAAAGGGAGATACAAGATGAACGAAGATATGAAGTTACAGCAGGGCGGACAGTACAAGCTGTCAGAGATGTTCCAGGACTGGTTTCTGGATTACTCTTCGGAGGTAATCCTGGACAGGGCGGTCCCCCACATCGCTGACGGACTCAAGCCTGTCCAGCGCCGTGTACTGCACTCCATGTTCGTCCACGATGACGGAGAACTGACCAAGGCCGCAAAGGTTGTGGGCCAGGTGATGGCCTACCACCCCCACGGAGACGCCTCCATCTTCGGAGCGCTGGTTACTCTGGGTCAGAAAGGGCTGCTTATCGACACCCAGGGAAACTGGGGCAATGTGATAACGGGCGACGGAAGCGCCGCACAGAGGTACATAGAATGCCGCCTGAGCAAATTCGCGAAGGAAGTCCTTTTCAACAAGAAGACCACGCGCTGGATGAAGTCCTACGACGGCAAGGCCGACGAACCCGTCGAACTGCCCGTGAAATTCCCTCTGCTTCTTGCACAGGGCACCGAAGGCATAGCTGTGGGCCTTTCCTGCAAGATACTGCCTCACAACTTCAACGAACTGCTGGACGCTTCCGTAGCCATACTCAAGGATGAACCTTTCACCCTGTACCCCGACTTCCCCACCGGCGGATACGCCGACTGCAGCCGCTACAACAACGGACGCAGGGGCGGCGTGATAAAGGTGCGCGCAAAGATAGAGAAGATAGACAAGAGCACCGTGGCCATAACCGAGATTCCCTACGGCAAGACCACCGAAAGCATAAAGGACAGCATAATCAAGGCCAAGGAACAGGGCAAGATCAAGATAAGGAAGATAGATGACCTGACTTCCTCACAGGCCAACATACTCATCCATCTGCCCGCCGACGTGTCTCCCGACAAGACCATAGACGCGCTGTACGCCTTTACCGACTGCGAGGTTTCCATAAGCCCCAACGCCTGCGTGATTGTGGACAACCGTCCCGAGTTCTGGGGCACTGACGACATACTGCGCTACAACACGGCCCATACGCGCGAACTGCTGGGACAGGAGTTGCAGATACGCCTGGACGAATTGGCAAGGGACTGGCATTACAGCAGCCTGGAACGCATATATTTCGAAAACAAGGTATACAAGATACTTGAGAACGAGGCCAAGTCCTGGGAGGCTCAGCTTGAGGAGACCTTCGCAAAGATGAAGGAGTATCAGGGACAGCTGCGCCGGGAAATCGTGATGGACGATATCCTGATGCTGGTCGAGAAGCCCGTGCGCAAGATTTCGAAGTTCGACCTGAAGGCGAACGAGGAGAAAATCAATGGCATAGAGAAGGAAATGGCCCAGGTCACGGACAATATCAACAATCTTACCCGCTACACCATAGAATATTTCAGGAGCATAAAGAAACGTTTCGGTGGTGAGGACAAATATCCCCGTCTTACGGAGATAAGCTCGTTCGAGACCATAGCCGCCACGAAGGTCGTGTCCAACAATGCCAAGCTGTACGCCAACAAGGCCGAAGGCTTCGTGGGAATGGCCCTGAAGAAGGACGACAACGGGGAGTTCATCTGCGACTGCAGCGACCTGAGCGAGATAATAGTGTTCACAAAGGACGGCAAGTACCGTGTGACCAAAGTCGCGGACAAAGCCTTCTTCGGCAAGGACATCATTCACGTGGCAGTGTTCAACCGCGGCGACACCAGAATGACGTACAACGCCATATACAAGGACGGAAAGTCTTCGGTATACTATGCAAAGCGTTTCGCCATCACAGGCATAACGCGCGACAAGGAATACGACCTGACAATGGGTACGCCGGGCACCAGCGTACTGTGGTTCACGGCCAACCGCAATGCGGAGGCCGAGAGCGTGCGCATATACCTGCGTCCGCGCCCGAAACTCAAGAAACTGGTCCTGGACTACAACTTTGCGGAACTGGGCATCAAGGGACGCTCTTCACGCGGCAACGTGGTGAGCAAGAATCCCGTCAAGAGCATAACCCAGACATCTAAGGGAGTCTCCACCATCGGAGGAAAGGACATTTGGTTCGACGAAGACATCCAGAGGCTCAACGAGGACAGCAGAGGAACGTATCTGGGCCAGTTCGGCACCAATGACAAGGTCCTTGCCATATTCAAGGACGGCACATATCACACTACGTCCACGGACCTGAGCAGCAGGTATCAGGGCGAATTGTTGAGAATAGAGAAGCTGGACAGGAACAAGGTTTGGAGCGCCCTGTATTACGACGGAGAGGCCAAGGCCTACTATGTGAAGCGCTTCAGTTTCGAGGTGTCGGACAGCAATCCCCTGCTCTTCATCGCCGACAGCAGGGACTCACGCTTCATTGAACTCGTGGATGACAGGCATCCCCGTATGGAAATCACCTTCGGAGGCAAGAATGAAGGACGCAGCCCGGAAGTCGTGAACGTCGAGGAGTTCATTGCCAAGAAGGGCCTGGGAGCAAAGGGCAAGAGGGTATCCGCCCTCGTCGTTTCCTCCGTCAAATTCATCGAAGGGCTGCATCTTCCCGAGGACGATCTTGAGAGCGTGGAGGAAAACGGAGAGCCCGTGGATATCGAAGTACAGGTTCCCGCCGACGAGGAAATCACCGTTGAAGCGCCCACAATAGAGGTCGAGAGGGTCGACCCCGACGAACCAGGCTACGAGCCGGGCGAAGAACTGACCCTGTTCTGATAACGGATAACGGACATATATGACAATAGCGCTGACCGGATTCATGGGCTGCGGCAAGAGCCACGTGGCGGCCTGTCTTGCCCAAAAAAACGGATGTTTCTTCTTCGACCTGGACGAAACCATACAGATTGGCGAAGGAGCATCCGTCACGGAGATATTCCAGACTCAGGGCGAGGCGTCGTTCCGTATGCTGGAACTGGAGTACCTTGACCGAATATTCTCGGACTACGCCGATTTCCCTACTGATATGGTGCTGTCACTTGGAGGCGGAACCATACTCACGCCCCAATGCGCCGACCTCATAAAGCAAAATGCGGTGTGCGTATATCTCAGGGCTTCCGTGGACGAGCTGGTAAAGAATCTGGAAATCACCGGCATAGAGCACAGGCCCGTGCTCGCCGGAACAGACGACCTGCGCGGCAGCGTGGCCGCACTTCTGGCGGAACGCGCCCCAATATACGAAAAAACCGCCGACATCATTCTGGATGTCGACGGTCTTTCTTTCGATGAGGTTGCGGACAGAATCATAGCCGCAACCGACAATCTTTAGAACCTGTAACCTACAGTCACGCGGATCTCGTGACGATTGTAGTTGACGGGAGATTTCGCGCTGGACTTGATGCCTTTCACCAGGCCGCAGTCATAACCGGCTGCGAGGTGGATGTGAGTCCAGTCATAACCGAGTTCAAGACCCAGAGCTGTGTCAAAGCGGTTGATATCATTGTCAATGAAGCTCTCTTTAGCAGACTTTCCATCAACTTTGACCTTCTGCTCGCCGAGAACGAAGAAGTTGAGTGTAGGACCTACGTTGAAGAAGAAACCTCCGAAATGCGCAACGTACTTGATGGGAATGCCGATATAACCTCTGGTATAGTCTGTCCTGACCTTGGCGCCGGCAAGACCCTCCTCACGATAGTTGAAAGTCTGAGTCCATCTCAAGCCGATGCCGAGTGCGCTCACCTTGGTGAAAGAGATAGGATAAGCAACCTCCAGGTGATAACCGTCAGTGACCTTAGGCTCGTAGTCGCCGCTGGGGCTGTAAGCGAAGGGGTCGATGCTCACACCGCCACCTACCGTAAGGCCTTTCAGACCCTGGGCTGAAGCAATGACAGCAAATGTCATTGCCAAAGAAATAAGAAATAATTTTTTCATCTGTAAAAGATTATTGATTGATTATTGATATGTTTCTCTAGAATACATAGGCTGCGCCTACCCTGAGCTGTCCGAGAGCGCTCTTGCCGAAGTCCTTCTTGATGAAAGGAACAAGACCCTGGTCATAGCCCAGATAAATCTTCACGTGATGGAAATATACGCCGGCATCGGCTCCGAGGCTGAGGTTCACCCTGTTGTAGTACTTGCCCTCAGTATCCTTGAACCAGTTGTGTGACTCAGCGTTGCTGTCGGACTTTCCGCCCACCTTGGAGGCATACCAGTAAGTAGTCCTGTTGCCCAGCCAGAAGTTCAAAGTGGGACCCAGGTCGAAGAACAGCTGCACCTTGGGGCTCACGTTGAAGGAGAACTGGTATTTCACAGGGATGTCCAGATAGAAGCGGTTGGAAAGCTGACCGGTAAGACCATAGTCTGCGCCGGGCTTCTCCACTCTCCTGTTTGAAGTGGACTGAACCTTGTTGTTGAGAAGCAGATTGCCCCTGAGGCCTACCGTAAGAGCGCTGTGCTCGGTGAAATTCCAATCGTATCCGACCTCGATGAAAGCGCCGTAATACTCTGTTCTGTCAAGACCGAGGAAGGTTATATCCAAGCCTTTTTCGGCACCGTAGAAATCTACGGAATAACCGCCGCCGAGGCGAAGGCCTGTGGGACGTGCGAATGCGGTGGTCGCTACAAGAAGAGCGACGAGTGAAATGATGACTTTCTTCATAATTTCAAAAGTTTTAAAAATCGTTGCAAATATATGCAATAATATGTATCAATCCAAATTTCCCAGCCATTGAAGAAGCTGTCCACCCCAATCAGGGACCCCTGTAGAGGTGATTGTGGGATTGAGGCCGAAGCCGTGCCCGCCGGAGGGATAACAATGGTACTCGTGAGGTACGCATTTGCATGTCAACGCCTGGTCCAGCAGTACGGAATTGCGCCAGTCGACCACGGGGTCGTCGCAGCAGTTTACAAGGAATACCGGACAGCACCCTTCAGGAACGTTCTTTTCCAGTGAAAAGCTGTCACGCAGGGCCTTGTTGCCCGATTTCACGCCCATAAACCCGCGCCTGGACCTGCGATGTACATAACGCTCGTCGGACATGGTGACAACCGGATAGACCGATACCACGAAGTCAGGTTTCGAGGAGATTCCCCCTTCGGGACAATCCTCGACCTCCGCCGAAAGCATCGCCAGATGCCCGCCTGCGGAAAAGCCCATCACGCCTATGCGGTCAGGGTCGACCCCGTATTTCACGGCCTCCGCCCTTATTTCCCTTATGGCCCGCCTGAGGTCATCCAGAGCCCCGGGAAAGCATCTGCCGCCGTAAAGGAAACGCATATCGGTAATGAAATTGAAGCCCCCCGCCACTTTGTAGTCGAGGACAAAGGCCGCGATACCCTTGCTGCACAGCCATTCGGCCACATCCTTTCCCTCCGTCCTTTTGTCCAGCCAGAAATAACTGCCGCCCGGACATATTACCACAGCCTTGCCTGTCCCCTTCCCTTCAGGAATATGGGCGCTAAGCCTGTTCCCGGCGGCAGCAGCCACCAGAGGAAAGGCAAGCATAGCGAACAATATGTAAAGTTTTCTCATTTTCTGTAGTATTTTCTGTCAACTTTGCCGTTGTACGTACGCTGGACGGCATCGACCGATTCATAATAAGCCGGCAGTTTGAAAGCATCCAGACAGGACTTCAAATGCTGCGCAAGCGCACGTTTGTCCAGTTCCGCACCCTCTGGCGTCACCACCAGAAGCTTCAGTACCGTCCCTATCACGGGATGTTCCGCCGCAATGCAGATGCAGTCCTTAACACCGCTGAAGGACATCGCGGCGTTCTCCACTTCAACGGGATTCACCTTGTAGCCTCCGACGTTGATGACGTCTCCGCTGCGGCCGCTGAGATGTATCATCCCCTCCGCATCCACATAGCCCAGGTCGGCTCCGCAGATGCACCCGTCCACTATTACGGCGGCGGTACTATCAGGGTCGGCCACATAGCCGCTCATTATGGTAAGGCCGGATACCCTTATGCCCCCCTGTTCCGTAACCTCGACGGAAGAATTCTTCATAGGTCTGCCTATGCAGCCCTCCATATACCTTCCGTCATTGAAATCATAGGTGCATACAGCCCCTATCTCAGTCCCTCCATATGTATTGTATAGCCTGGAATGCGGGAGGGCCCTGCTCAGGCGTTCCATATCCGCGGAGCTTATGGGAGCCGCCCCTGTCTCGATGAAGTCTATCCTGTCCGAAAGAGCGCACAGCCTGTCGTATGAGAACTGCATCAGCAGCCTTATGCTGGCGGGGACCATAAAGGTGGCGAAACGGCGGAACGGGAGTTCGAACACGCTGAAGAAGGCGTTCAGGTCCTTCATTCCGTCAAGTATATAGACCGTACCGCCCGCTGTCAGGGTGGGATGTATCTTGAAAAGCGAGGCGATATGGTTCAGCGGACCGCTGATTATGAACAGCAGGTCGGCGGTGAAATGCAGGTCGGCGATGAAGTTGTCGGCGCAGGAGGCCAGTGCGGTCTGCGAAAGCATCACGCCCTTTGACTTGCCCGTCGTCCCCGTAGTGTAGAGTATGTCGGCAATATCCGCGGCAAAGGTGCAGGATGACACCTCGTCGTACACGGCACGGAAATTATCCTGCAAAGCGCCGTGCTCCAGCGGCACCGCAATGGCTCCGATACTGTGCACCGCACAATAAGTTATCAGGAAGTCAATGTCCTGCGAGGCCCTGAAAACATAGGGTCTGCAGGGCTCGAGACCGTCCCTGCGAAGCTCATCGGCGCGCGACTGCACGGACTCCCACAGGCGCGCATAGGTGATTGAACCTCCAGCACAAAGGACGGCGGTCTTGTCCGGCGTCAGCTCAGCAAAGCGCCGGATGCTCTGTTCCAATGTCAGGAATTCAGTCATTTGCCCTCCAGTTTGTTTTCCACCATGCTTGCGATGGAATCAAGGTTCATAAAGTTCTTTGGCGTTATGTCGGATGAATCCAGTTCTATGCCGTATTCATTGGAAAGAATGACCGTAACGGTCACCACCCCTATGGAATCCAGCTCGCTGAATAGAAAATCCGAATCGAGATTCACCGACGGCAGGGCATCGGTCAGCAATTCGCGTATGCGCTGTTTCTTGTCTTCCATTATATGAATTCTATATTGTCTACAAATTTCTCAGCGGCCTTCTGGGCTATCGTCCTGCGGCCGGAGTCGCGCAGGGTTGCAATTATTCTGGTATCCGGATGAGTGAAGGCAAGATAGATTGCCCTTTCACCATATTCTCCGTTGTCCTCAAGACGGTACTCCTCTTTGCCTGTCAGGTCCGGAGCCACCGGCACGAAGGACTTCAGCGAACGTCTTACAGCAGAATGTATGTCCCTGCCCTTATACCTGTAGCGGCCGAGAACCAAGGAATATGCATCCTTCCCTCCCAGGCCCAGCAGTCCCGCTATGGACAGCGGCTGCCTGCGCCGTTCCCCATTCTTCGTCGTCATCCATCCGAACAGGAAAGGCGGAATGAGGAAGGCCATAAGCACTACGGAGAACATTCCTATTATGGTTACCTCGGCAAGCGATTTCATTGCCGGATGCCGCGCCACTATCAGCGTGCCTATGCCGACGAACATTATCAGGGCCGACTGCAGTATGCTCTTTTTGTATGAGGACAGTATTTTCCTGCCATAGGCATATTCCCACTGGCATCCCTCTGTCATGAATATGGTGTAGTCATCTCCCTGGCCGAAGATGAAGGTCGCAAGGATTATGTTCACTATGTTGAACCGGATGCCTCCCAAGGACATTATTCCCAGTATCCATATCCAGCTGAGCGCCATGGGAAGGAAGGAAATGACGGCCAGCTCGAGACTGCCGAACGAGAACCACAGGAAGAAGAACACTATGATTGAGCAGGCCCAGCCTATGTAGTTGAAGTTGTCGGACAGGTTGTCTGACAGCGCTCCGTTCATTGATTTCACGTCGAAACTGCCGCTTATGCTCTCCTTGACTATGTCCGCATTCCTTTCCTCCACGTCCAGGATATCCACTACATAGCACCTGCCGTTCTCCTCGTCCTGCGAAAGATTCCCGCTGAAGGCAAGTTCGGTCAGAGGAGCGAAGAAATCCATACCCTTCGCTTCCAGGGGCACGGTTTTCAGCGATAACAGGAAAGCGTCGAAAGCGCCGTCCACAAACCCGCAGCGCGCTGCCTCCACTTCAGTCTGCCTGCAGAGAGTCCCGCCGTAACGCTGCACGAATTCATTCCAACGCCTGAGTCTGTGCAACTGGGAACGCGAGCTGACAATGAACTGCGACACGCCGCGATGACCGTATATCAGACCGAGCCGGGAAAGGCTGTCCACACTGCCTTGGATGCGGCCGTTCTCCTCAAGAGCCTCGTCCCAGTCAGAGCCGGAAGACAGGGCATATACGCTTTGGACCGTGGAAAGGGTATCCCCTGCGCGAAGATCATCGAAATACTGCAGGTCCTCACGCTGTTCACGTGTCAAATAGTTGATATTGGACAGGTCCGAATCGAAACCGGTGTCAAGGCTGAACACGAAGAGCACGGCCGTCACAAGCAGCACCGCAACGGGCGCAATCCTGTACTTCTCCACAGGGAAGGATGACAGCCTGTCCATCAGACCCGGCTTCCTTGCGGTATTGTCGTACACCTTTATTAAATGAGGCAGGAAAATCAGCACGAAAAGCATAGTGCCGACAAGCAGGAGGGATGCGAATATCCCCAGATCCCTGAGAGCGGTAGACTTCAGAGGGACAAGGGCAAGGAAGGCTCCTACGGTGGTTATGTTCCCGACCAGAAGAGGCTTGATTATCTCCGACAGGGCCTTGCGTCTGTCGCTCTGATGGGCTGTATGCGCAATCAGATGGAGCGGATAGTTAACGGCTATGCCGAGTATCACGCTGGATATGCCGATTACAATGATTGAGACGCTGTCCGTGAAAAGCGCCATTCCTCCAAGGGCGAAAAGCCATCCCCAGGCTATTGACAGCAGGATAAGGCATATGTTGGCAAGGGAATGGAATGAAAAGGCCAGCAGCAATACGATAAGTACGGATGACAGGGAGACGGCCAGTATGCTGTCTTTCTTTATGCGGGAGGAGTTGCCGACGGCGATTTCAGGTCCCCCAACGACGTGAACGGTCACAAGGGGATAACTGGCCTGCACACGGTCCGCCGCTTCGTGCAGCAGGGACAGCAGGCGTGAATTCATCTCCGTCTCGCTGTTGCCGAAAGGCGAACTCATCATTGCCACGGCCCTGCTCATATCAGGGGTGAAAATGCAGCCGCCGTACATTTCGAAGTTCGCGTTGCCGTCAGCCCTGCCCAGGCTTGACAACACCGGGGAATACAGTCCGAACGGGTCGCGCGCTATGCCCGTGGACACCACCCCGCCGACGGGGAACATAAGGGTGTTCCTATTCTGTTCCATCCTGCGGGCCATATAAGCGGTATCGCGCAGAAGACTGTCCATACGTTCATAGTCGGCATCGGTGAGAAAATACGGGATATTGTCGTAGACATACTCCGACAGCAGTTCCGCGCTGCCAAGGTCGAAGCCCGTAACCAGCGAGGTGCACCAGCCCAGGCTGTCAAGCTCCGCGACGCATTCGCGGAATGCATCGATGGCCTCAACCGTATAATCGGCATCGGACGGATTGGAGAAGATTATGTACAGCCCGTTCGCTCCTGAGATGTCCTGATACACCGACAGGGCCTCGCGGTCAGAGGTGCCGAGAGGAAGGAAATCGCTGATGTCCTCGTTGAACCTGAGCGTACACACAAGGGCCGAGAGCAGCGCTGTCAGCAGCGCAAGCGACACCCGGCGCAGGGTTTTGTGCCTCTCGAGGAAATCATATATGGACGTAACGTTCATCACTCCGTTTCAAAAAGCCTTGCACTGTCCACGGGGTTTGCATATATACCCAGAAAAATGCGGCGAAGCCGTTTCAGGTCGTACTTGCCGTCATATACGTCCAACGTCTTCAGATGTTCAAGAAACGTTTCCTTCTCTCCTGCAGTGTAATGCGAAGCGTATTCCGCCGTACCTGACAGAAGGTCGTGGGCAATATAATTGTTGGGGAACAACATATAGGCGGAGCATATGCGCCTGTCTATGAGCCTCGCGACGCGACGGCAAGAGTCCGTGAGCTTGCCATCCCCGACGCAGCATTCAAGTTCGCTCCCGGATATGGGGGTGCAGAGACTCATATGAATACGGCCCTTTCTCTGGCGTATTCCCGTAATGATGCTGTACAAGTCCTCCCCTGGTCTTTTCTCATATGGACCGGACATCCTGGAATAAAGTTCCAGGGCCTTGAGCGTGTCACAGGACTCCCACTCGTAAGAAATGCTTATGGGAAGCAGGTTCAGCCCGGCCAGGGACTTCACGAAGCCGTCCGTGCCGCTCATCGAGAACATTCTGATCAATCCCGGATCCGTCCTGTCCACTCCGTCCTTGGTCCTGCCGTTCCTGTTGGCTATCCATACCGACTGTCCCTTGCGCCGTATGGTGGACCTGATGTATTCGGAGAGTTTCCGTGAAGATTCGTAGAACTCCCGCATTCCCGCACCCGGCCTGTCCACACGGAACATCTTGTTGGATTTTCCTACGTCGATGACAAAGTCCCCTTTCATCAGATTTGCCCCGAAAGTTATCTCGGAAGTATCCATTCCGTTGTCAATAAGCACTTTCTGAAGCAGAGCCGCATCCATCATAATGTCCCTGTGGTTGGACACGAACAGGTATTTCTCCGATTTTATCAGCTTTTCCACCCCCTCGCATACGAACCCGTCCGAGGTTCCGGCAATGATTCTGTCCACTGCCTTGTGCATCACGCCGAGTTGGAATTCCCTGACCGTAGTGAAAGACTCCATCATACCGCCCACTTCGGAAACGTCCCTGTCAGGGAAGACGTAACGGCTGACGAAGGGGAACTCCGGACTTGACACTATCCTGCGCATCGCCGGGGCGATCTCCTTGTCGCTGTACGGCCGTATATCCCTGAATTCATCCAGTTTGTCCAATATGAAGTTCCTTCCGAGTATGGCCTCGGATGTGGTGATAGCCGTCAGCACAACACCGCAGAAGCCGTGAAGGTTGCAGTTCTGGCCGGTCAGGAACAGATTGGGGATTTTCGTCACCACCGGGACCTGGGAGGCAAGCAGGTTGTTGCAGTCCTTGGAGAAACCGCACATCGATCCCTCCTTCACACCGTAATAGTCCCTTATGGTCAGGGGGGATGCAGCATTGATTGCCTCGATGCAGTTTCTGAAGCCGGGCATCATCCGCTCCATACAGTGCAGCAGTTTCCCGGTGCACTCCACCTTCCACTGCTCATATTCTGCACCTCTGTGCCCCACATAAGTGTCTTCCCACTTCTTCACCTCATCCCACAGCATAGGAGCGGTGACTATCATCTTGGTTGCGAATTCTCCCTGTCCCGGCTCCGGCGGAGTCATATACAGGAATCCGCGTGGCCAGGCACCCTCTCCGTTACCGAATGCCCACAAACTTCCATAATCCGTCATATAATATGCCGTATAGTTGAAGTATCGGAAGGACTCCGGTTTCAATTTGATGCTCAGGGTGAACGCCGAATAGGCATTAGGCAGGGCATCCAGACGGTTGCGGTATGACTTGGGGAAAGCGGACGGGTCATCCATCAGAGTGAAAAGCGTGCACGGGTGGATATCGGAGACATAGAGGTCGGCGGAATATGTCCTGCCCTTGGCCGTGGATACGGAAACCACCTTCCTGTCCTCGGTAGCAATGTGCGTCACGCCGTCACCGGCAATCACCTTTCCTCCGTTTTCCTTTATGAAAGAGGCGAGTGTTTCCGCAAAGCGGTAACTGCCGCCGCAGAAACGGCTCGGTCCCTCTATGTAGAGGACGGATATCAGCGCGTGTATGTAGGCGGGAGTCATATTGCCTCTGCCGCCATAAAGCGGGTTCATATACGCCACCACACCGCGCAGACGCTTGTCTGTGATATATTTCGCTATGAAGGCATCCGCGGCCATCAGGAATTCATCCGAATGGACAGGCATATAGTCCATAGACGGGCGCAACTTGAATAGGTCCACCTCATCCGCTATGCGGTACATTGCATCGACGTATGCCCTGAGATTATCCCTCTGGTCCGGGAATTGTTCGGAAAGCACATCGACGTACCTGCTTCTTCCGGATGCAATGCGGTATGTCCTGCCATCCTCGGAAAAGAAAATGGTATCTATGACGTCGGGGTCCACGTCCTCGACGGAGGCCCTGTCCCATATTCCAAGATATTCGCAAATGCGTCTGATATTGCCACCTTCGCGCATGCCGCCTATGATATGCATTCCCGTGTCGAACACTTCGCCGAAACGGACGAAACTCTGAAGACCTCCGCCCACCGTGGCGTTTTTCTCCAGGACAGTGACGTCAAGTCCTTCCTTCGCGAGTATCGCTCCGGTGAAAAGGCCGCCGAGGCCGCCGCCCAATATCAATACGCTTTTTCCCATATATTGTCAAAAAATCTCCTTGTCCAGCCTGTCGGCAAGGGAGGAATAATCCCGTATGTAACGTTTTCTCATTGCTGACGAACGTTCCCTGCAGGACTGTCCGTATTCAGCCATCATTTCCGGAGATATGCGTCCGCCTATCTCCAGATGCATATTCCAGCTGTTTATGATCCTGCCGTGTTTGGGAAGAACCTTCCCCGAACCGTATAGCAGCAGAGGAATGATGTCCAGTCCCAGCGTGTCTGCAATGTGAAAGGCACCCTGATGGAATCTTCCTATGCTGCAGTCTTTCGAACGCGTGCCTTCCGGATAAACTGCTATGCTGTAGCCTCTGGCAACAAGCTCCTTCAGGCGCGGCAGTATAGTGTCATAACCGGATGAAACCGGCAGAAAATCGGCATAGCGTATCATAAAACCGTACAGGGGATTGTTCCACACCCAGTCGGTCGTAAGCACCACCATCCTGTCCGTCAGGGCCAGCAGCGGCAGTAGGTCGAAATGTGACTGATGGTTGCAGATAATCACGGAGGGGGTCCTGAAGTCCTCTCCCGAAGGGTTGGCGCAAGTGTATCTGACTCCGGGAATACCGTGGCGCAGCAGCGTCTTTATCACCGAATTGAGGAAACGGTGCATCCTGTCGCGACCCTCCTCAGTATCACCACCGGAAATCCTGATGAACAGGGAGGCCGGGATGACGTAGAGGAGCATCCCGAGCAGATAGAAAACGCACACATACAGGGTACGCAGCACCTTGAAAAGGCATCTGAGTATAGTACGGGGAAGACCGTACACCAACGCAAGAATGCAAAGAACGCAGTTGAGGACGAAAATCCTCATGAAATCGGCCAGCGGTCTGAAATGGGAAACCCTTTCCTCCCGTGAGGGATAGAAAACGCGTACCGGCACGCTTTCCAGCCTGACCCCGTGCCAGGCGGCAAGAACCGGAAGCTCCAGTTCGGCCTCATAGCGTGAAGTCAGCAGCGGCAGGCCGTAAAGCCTCTTCAGGGGATATAGCCTGTATCCGCTCTGCGTGTCCCTTACGTTGTGCCAGGTCTGCAGCACGAACCAGAATCTGCTGAAGGCGTTGGCAAAACGGCTGCCGGCGCTGCGTTCGGCCGATTCCAGTCCCTGGCGTTCGCCTATGACCAAGGCGTCGGGATGACGTCTGTTCGCTTCCAGCATCACGGCTATGTCCTCGGGATAGTGCTGGCCGTCGGCATCCAGGGTGATGGCATAGGAAAAACCTGCCCGCCTTGCATATATGAATCCTGTCTTCAAGGCCTTGCCCTTGCCCTCATTGGCCTTGTGTTCCAATATGACGGGGCAGTTCTCAAGACCGCAGAGCAATTCCACCGTATTGTCGGTGCAGCCGTCGCACACGACAATGACGTCATCGCACTGCGCCATAGTCCTTGTCACGACATCGACGATGCTGCCCGCATTGTTGTATGTGGGTATGATCACACAGATTCCTCTGGCTCTCAAGCTGTCGCGCTGTTGTTGCAAAGCTTCCTGCATATCAATGACAATCTCGCATAAACGTCCGTGCCGTCGGTCGCGGTTATTCTGGCTCCTGCAAAATCCACCCCGTTTTCCGTCACGGATACGGAAAAGCACAATGAGGGTGTCTCCCCCGGTATTATGGTGCGAAGGAACTTGACGTTCTTCACGGAAACTATCTCCAGCCTCCCCCCTGTGCAACGCTCCATCAGTTCGAGGGCGAGCTGGAGTATGCATACTCCGGGAGTAACCGGCTCACCCGGGAAATGCGCCCTGTATATGAAGTGCTCCGGATTGAAGCGCAACTGGAAGTCGTGACCGCAATCCGTGACGCGGTCCGACAGAACACTGGCAAATTCCCCAAGCAGTCTCATCTTACACTTTCCTTTCGTATGTTGACAAACTCGATGACAGTGCTGTCACCGTTCTTTTCATAAATTTCCATTCTTACGGCACAAAGGCTCTTTCGGTCGAAATGAATCACAAGGGAGGAAAGCATCCTTGCTGCAGCGCTCCCCACGGGGTTAAGCACGGCCACATACTCCCCGTTCTCCTCACGCACGGAAGTCTCGAATGACCTGCTGTCCGTAAGCGTCCTGCCTGTGATACCTCCAGTGACCATTCTGGCTATCTGACCGAACATTCTGCCCGCGCCATCCCCCTGTTTCTGGGTCACACCGTCGCGGATCACGGTCACCTTGCCCCCCTCCATTGAAAGCGACAGAGCCAACGGTTCGGTGTATTCCCACCTCAGAACATCGGGACTGCGGAATGACATCCTCCCCCGTGAGACGGCGGCCGAACCCAGCAGACTGGACTGCCTGGTCTGGATGAAGTCACATTCAATGCTCCGCGTATCCCTGCCGGCTCCGACGATGGCAGCAAGGGCATCACCGTCCGCTGCACCGCAAATAAACCGGAGTCCCAGAATCAGCAGTATTATGACAGGGAACCTTCTCATCTCGCTATGAAATAACAGCCCAACATTATAAGCAGCACGCCTATCCACTTTGATATGGACACAGGCTCGTGGAAGAATATCACCGCCGCCAGCATTCCGAACACATAGGCCAGAGAAACCATAGGATAGGCCATACTGAACGGGAAATGCTTCACGATATAGAACCACAGCACGGTTCCGGCGGCATAGCACAGGCCGCAGGAGGCGAACTGCCAGTTCACGAACACGGACTTCCAGAATGCCGTAGTCCACGCAAACGGCAGCATGCGTCCGAGAGCGAACTTCAACAGTACCTGTCCTCCTGCCAGGAGCAGGCTCTGGACTATGGCCAGAGGCAATAATAACGCGTTGCTCATAACTTCTTCCTGATAACCATACTTTCCGAGCGGAAACCTCCATCCGCAGACTCGTCGAAGGATGTCACCAGCACGCTGGAGGCTTTTCCGCTCTCCAGCAATCTGCGGGCATCCCTCAAGGCCCACTGCGACGAAGCCTCGCCCTGGGAATACGTAATGTTGTATCCGTGACAGCCGAGACGTATAGCTATGGCCGAGGCCACGGTATTGTGTGTGCTCATCATGAAAAGGGTGGGCTTGAGCATAGTCTCGCAGTTTTCCTCCATATCCTCAAGGAACTGTATGCTGGTCTGAAGCATACCTCCCGAGGTTGCGGCTATGACGGCATCCGGACACTGCAGAGCGGCTTCCTTTGCCGCACGAAGCGATGACAGCAGGGATGCTTTCATCAAAGTGCACATACGGCGGGATTCCATAGGAGAAACGAATTCCCGGAGTTCAGCCAGCTGAGCGACATCGTCTATGGTGACATTTGCCACGGTCTCATATTCCGCCACCGGCATATCCACGGTCCCGTCCTCACGGACGCTGCGGCTCAGAACCAGCGATGAATCATTGCCGCCGAAGCCGAAGGAATTGCACATCACATTGTTCAAAACAGCATTTTCCACACCCATAGAAGGCTGTACCAGCCCTGGGGACGGTTTCTCCCATCCCAGATTCGCCGGAATCATATCGTTCTGCATAGCCAGAAGGCATATCACGGTCTCAATAGCCCCAGAGGCCGATGTGGTGTGGCCGGTAAAGCCCTTGGTGCTCGAAACGGGCGGAATATTGTCCCCGAAAACCCTGGAAAGTGCACGGCTTTCGGACATATCGTTATTCTGCGTACCCGTGCCGTGGGCATTCACGTAATCTATGTCAGAGGCCTTGAGGCCCGCGGATTCCAGCGCCTCGGTCATCGCAAGGAAAGCGCCCTCGCCATTTTCGGATGACGCAGTCTGGTGGAAGGCATCACAGCGGTTGCCGTAACCGCTCACATAGGCAAGCGGCCTTGAGGCATCCTTCTGCAAAACCACAAAGGCGGCGCCTTCTCCCAGGTTCAGGCCGGCGCGGTCCGCATCGAAGGGACGGCAGGGCCTGCCGTCCAGTATCATCAGGGAATTGAAGCCGTTGAGATGGAAACGGCTGAGGGCTTCCGAGCCCCCGGCTATCACTATGTCGGCCTCCGAATGCCTGAGCATCTCGGCGCCGACGATTATGGAATTCAGCGCTGACGAGCAGGCAGTGGACACCGTGCACAGTTCCACATCCTCCAGCCCAGCCAGGGCCGCCATCTGCTCCGTACTCTTTCCGCATTCATTGCCCTTGGGCAGATCACGGACGTTCAGGACGGCTTTGTTGCGGTGATACTCCATCTCGGTCACGTCCATCACCCCGACCGTGGTGCCTGATATCAGGGCAACCCTTCTGCCCTCTGTCTTCTCTATTCCTGCCTGGCTCAAAGCCTGTTTTATGGCCAGCGCCCCCATCAGCGAGGTACGGCTGACCACCGTGTCGGAAGCCAGACCGAGCATAGCCTTCATTTCGTCATCGGACATCTGCACCTCACCGACCGGCAGTTCGCCGTGCACGGTTTCCAGGTACTTCACGCTGCGCACTCCCGACTCCCTGTTCCTCAGGGAATCGAGCACGGATACCTTGTCGTTGCCTATGGCGCAGATGATGCCTGCTCCGGTTATGGAGATGACGTCCTTCATTACCTTGTCCTGTGCTCCGCGACGTATGCGGCTATGGTTCTTATGCTCCTGAATATGTTCTTGCCTTCCGCAGGGCTGGAAAGCTTGATGCCGTAGTTCTTGTCCAGTATGACAATCAGTTCCAGGGCATCGATGGAATCCAGGCCCAGACCCTCTCCGAAGAGGGGGGCGTCGCTGTCTATGTCGTCAGGGGTCATCTCTTCCAGGTTGAGAGCCTCGATGAGATACTTTTTCAATTCGTTCACAAGTTCTTCCATAATCTATCTGGATAAAAATTTCAAATCAGCAATGAATTCGTCTTCCGAAGGGCAGTCCAGCCATCCCGTAATCATATTTTCCGCATCGGACAGTTTGAGCGTTGCGTCAACGACGGCATCCATCAGATGGTCGTTCCTCCCGTCCAGTATCATCAGGGATGTTTCGCCCTTTATGCCGTATCTTATGGCAATCTCCCCTACCGCCACGTTAGGCAGAGTGTAAAGGAACACCGAAGGACTGGGGAAGAATCCGGATTCTCCGCTGTAAGATGCTATATGCCTGCGGTCCGAAAGCACGGAAGAGCTGGCATTGAAAAGCAGAACTGCCCTTCCGGTTTCTTCCGCAGAGAACGGGCAGGCGGATACCAGAAGCTCCGTGGCGGCAAAAAGCAGCTTGCCCATAGAGTCCATCTTGTGGAACCTGGGATAATCCCACCCGTGATTCCTGTATAGGCCGTCGAGGGTCACCCTGCCGCAGGTACTGTCCGTCTCCGATATTTTCCCGTCCAGTTCAACCCGCTGCGGAGTTATGCGCACTGTATGAAGGGTTTTCGCTTCAGAAGCACCGGCCTTTGCCGGACCGCACCCTCTGCCATCCTTCGAATAGAGTATGGCGCCGTTGCATCCTCCGAAGCCGGAGCTTATCTTGAGGACATCCGCCGTGCAGCATTCCCTGCTTTCCGCGCTGACGTTTATCCGTCCGCTGACACCACCCTGCGAGAAGCCTCTTGTGGCAGGTACGGTCCCGGCATCCGCGGCCGACATAGAGATAATGGACTCCAGCAGCCCGGAAGCGCCCAGAGTATGTCCGAAATATCCTTTCAGAGCCGATGCAGGGACATCCGAGAGCCCGGCACGCTCTACAGCACGCGATTCCATCTGGTCGTTGAACATCGTTGCGGTGCCGTGAACGTTCAGCAATGACAAAGCGGAACAGTCCCTTCCGGTCATAGTTTCATTTATAGCACTGAGAGCACCGTCGCCGTCCGGAGAAGGAGCGCTCACGTGATAGGCATCGTTGTTCAGACTGCAGGAAGATATCTTCCAGCTCTTCTCCGGGGCCAGGCAGCCCTGCACAGCGTCCACGCACCTGCGAAGTACGACGGTGGCAGCGGCCTCTCCGAGGTTGAGCCCGTTCCTTTCGATGTCGAAAGGCCTGCACTCCCTTTCAGAGAGGGACTTGAACGAACTGAACCCGGCAAGGGCGAAGTCGGAAAGACAGTCGGCCCCGCAGACCACGGCAGTATCATAATATCCGGCGCTGAGAAGCCTGTGCGCAAGTACCTGCGCGGTAACTCCCGATATGCAGGCATTGCATACGACAAGGGGATCGTTCACAAAGCCGAGGTGGCGTGCTATCTTGCGGGCTGCCGCACCGGGGGCGAGATAGGCTCCGTCCTCTGAAGAGTCGCAGCCAAGCTGCTCCACATCCGCCTTGGTGGTGCTGAGGATAAACAGGCAGCGGTCGGAAGAAGTATCCACGTCCGTACGGGACAAGGCCTCCTCAACCGAGCTTATGACCAGCGATTCGAAACGCGTGAATCCCTCCACCGCCAGCTCAGCGATGCTTTCGGGGCCGAAAGCCGCTGCCGTGAAGGGCCCGGGAAAGGAGCCGCGGCACCCATAATGCGACAGAGCCGTCCTTCCGCAGGCCACAGCCCGGAAATTCTGCTCCGTAGTCCGCCCGAGCGGAGAGATTATGTTTGTCGCAACTATCTCCGTCATTCCAATCCCATTTTTTTCTTCCACAGACTGTAAAACTCCGGACTCTCCCACATAAGGTTGCGGTCCCTGTCCATAAACACCTGCACGCTGCGGGCACTCATATACTCATCTCCGGTCTCAGGGTCGAATATGCTGTAATCGAATATTATCTTGGCGGCCTCCGTGGGACGGTAGCTTATCCTGATGGTCGGAGTCATACCGTAGGACAAAGGCCTTCTGTATTTCATATCCAGTTCAACGACGGGCACGAATATGTTCTCCGCAATGTACTTGTGATATGACAGGCCGAACTTCGCTCCGAAGGCTTCCCTGGCATCCTCCAGATAGAGGGGGTACGCTCCGTGCCATACGACGTTCATCATATCCACTTCGCTGAAACGGATTTCCAGAGTCTTCTCGAGATATATTTTCGCTTTCTCGTCCATAAGCCGCATTTATTATGAATCCTTCACGGACAATTTTATCTCCGCACGGCACAGCGTTTCCCCGCCGTTGCCCGTCACCGTGGCCCTGGCAAGCGTCATCCCGAATATCTCCTCCAGGATGTCCACTCTGGTGACGATGGTCTCGCCCACGGCCGGAAGCCGCAGCACGGCAAAGTCCTTTATGGCTCCTATGAAGCCTATCTTCACTTCGTTGTGAAGTACATACTTGTTATAATATCCCACCCTCGCCGCACAGGTCTGGGCTATGTTTTCCATCATCCCCGGTGCGGTCAGACGGCCGTCATCCACGAAAATGTTGTCCGCAGCCACCACTGTCTCGGTGACGGACAGCTCATCGCCGAAGCCCACGAGAGTACCCACCATCACGAATGGGGGCTGCTGCGGAAGCAGCTGCCGTATGTCGACGGTTCTGAGGAATTCCTCTGTGGGGCGTGCGTAGTCCATCATTTCCAGAAATCAAAAAAGTTGAACCATTGGTCCGGATACTGCAGCACACGCTTCTCCAATTCGGCCGCATAGGCCTCCAGCAGATGCTGCATCTGCTGTCTGCGGGACAGTGTCCTATCATAGTGCAGCGGTGTGACGTATATCACGTATTTCTTCCTCCCCGCCTTCATCACGTTGACCGCAAGAGCCTCGAGTCCGCGCATCGTCGCTACGCTGAAGGGACCCTGGGGGAACGACGCTTCGGCGCCGAAGACCCGGCAGCGGAGCATTCTGCTCCCGGGCATATACCTGTCGGAAGGAAAACTCACTATATTTCCTTCGGCGAGGGCGTTGTCTATCTCGAAAAGATGGCCCATATCCTCCCTGATGCCAATCATCCTGATGTTGGTGCGCGAGAACATATCGCCGCGGCTTTTCATCACCGACTCCTTTTCACCCGAGAATACGACGGCGTTTATCACCTTGTCTTCTGAGACGAGGGTATATCCCGCCATTTCGTAATTGCCTATGTGCGAACTCAGATGCAGGAAGCCTTCCTTGCCGGCGGCCAGCGCGTTGAAATGCTCGAGCCCCTCGACCTCCATCCCGAAAGTCCTGCCGGCATACATCGCAAAACGGTCGATGACTATCTCTGCGAATTTCAGGTGGTTGGAATAGGTCATACGGGCAGACTTCAGCCTTCCGTATCCCAGTCTCTTCCTGAAGAAGGAATATGAACTGCGCCTGCCTTCACGCCAGAACAGAAGACAGAACGGAACTATGAAAACGGCACTGAAGGCATACAGTACGGAAACATCGACGTGACGGAGGACGGAGACCAACCCCCTGTGCATCCAGCCGTTGCCGAAAGTGTTGCCTGACCACTGCCTGCCGGACATAGTCTAGTTGACCTTGGTTTCGATGTAATCGCAGAATTTCTTCAGGGTGTCGACTCCTATCATTTCCTCCTGACGGATCTTGAAGCCGAAGTTCTTCTCGACTATCACCACTATGTCCACGAAATCCAGGCTGTCAATGCCCAAGTCCTCCCTGAGTTTTGCGTCAGGGACTATCTTTTCCTCATCGATTTCTATTTCCTCTATCAGAAAATTCTTGACTTTTTCTTCAATTTCTGTACGGGTCATATTATTGTATTTTTTTGATTATCAATGCACTGTTGGTACCGCCGAAGCCGAAGGAGTTGCTGAGTACCGTATCGACGCGGGTCTCCACGGTCTTTTCGGCCAGATTCAGCGGAGCCGAATATTCATCACGGTTCTCGAGGTTCACGTTGGGAGCGACGAAATTGTCACGCATCATTATCAGCGAATAGACGATCTCACTGGCACCTGCCATCCAGCACTCGTGTCCCGTCATCCCCTTGGTACTGCTTATCAGAGCGTGTTCGCCCCTGAACATCCTGTCCAGGGCTATGGCTTCATACATATCCCCCTGGCGGGTACTTGTGGCGTGGGCGTTGATGTAATCTATATCCCCGACGCCCAGGTCCGCATCACGCAGGGCCATGCGCATGGCTCTCTCGCAACCTTCGTCGCTGGGCTGGCTGATGACAGCCGTTCCGTTGGACGAAAAACCGTAACCCACAACCTCGGCAAGTATGGTGGCTCCACGAGCCACAGCGTGGTCATAATCTTCCAGCACCAGGGCGGCTGCACCTCCGCTTGGAACCAGTCCGTCACGGTCACGGTCGAAGGGACGGCTGGCCGCCGCAGGGTTGTCCATACGTTTGGAGAAAGCCCCTATAGCATCGAAAGTAGCCATCGAATACAGGTTCGTCTCCTGCGCACCGCCGCAAAGAACCATATCCTGCAGGCCGTTGCGTATGAACATATAGCCAAGTCCTATGGAATGGCTCCCGCTCGCGCAGGCCGCGCTGACCGTGAAATTGATGCCCTTTAGATGGAAAATGGTACTCAGGTTCATCGTAACGGTGGAATTCATGGCCTGGAATATGAACGACTGGCCAAGCAGTTCGGTGTCGTGTTTCTCCTGCATTATCCTCTCAGCCTCGATAACGGGCTTTGCGGACGAATCGTTGCCGAAGATGCAGCCCACCTCATGCGAATTCAGGTAGCCGTCATCAATGCCGGCCATCTCCAGGGCCTGGGAAGATGCCATGAAGGCATATTCCGCCTCCTCCGACAGTCCGCGGCGCAGATGGCGGTCTATCATACCCTTGAGGACGGGTTTTTCCACAATGCCGGTGAGAGACGACTGGAAGCCGTACTCCAGTCGGATTTCCTCGATCCCTATGCCCGACACGCCACCCTTCAGAGACTCCTTCACCTGTTCCACGTCCGTGCCAAGGCAGGACCATATTCCCATTCCTGTGATTACTACCCTTCTCATATCAGAACAGACCTCCGTTGATGCTTATCACTTCTCCGGTTATGTACGCGGCTTCGTCCGAGCAGAGGAATCCGACAAGCGCTGCCACCTCCTCCGGTTTGCCGAAGCGTTTCATCGGAACCAGTTTCTCCAGTTCCTCGCGTGGAAGATCCCTGGTCATATCGGACTCTATGAATCCGGGAGCTACGGCGTTCACCGTAACTTTCCTTCCGGCGGTTTCCTGCGCAAGAGCCCTTGTGGCACCGATGAGAGCCGCCTTGGCAGCGCAATAGTTGGTCTGTCCCGCCATGCCCTTCAAGCCTGAAAGCGATGCCATATTGACTATCCTTCCGCCGTGGCCGCGCATCATCATCTTGGGAAGAAGCTGACGCGTCACGTAGAAGAATCCGTTCACGGTAACGTCCATCACTGAATGCCAGTCATTGTCGGTCATCATGAACATAACGTTGTCCCTGTTGACACCGGCATTGTTGACCAGATATGCTATGTAATCGTCCGGATGTTCCTTCTCCCACGCGTTGAGGGCATCCTCGACGGCCTGCCTGTCGCTCACGTCGAACTGCAGGATGTCGGCCTGCGAACCCAGAGAAGCGACGAGTTCACAGGTCTGACGGGCAGCTTCCACGTTGGACTGGCAGTTCACGATGACGGGTATTCCCATCTGTGCCAGTCTGCAGCAGACAGCCCTGCCTATCCCTCTGGAACCTCCTGTGACTAATGCGTATTTCATCTGTTATATATTATAAAACTGACAAAAATAACAAAATTTCAGCAAATTACAAAAACAGCCGCTCCAACTATGTGGAACAGCTGTTTTTTATCAAATGTCAATAACAGTCTACCGGCGCTGTCTTACCGCCTCGAAAAGCAGTATGGCGGCACTTACGCTGACGTTGAGAGAGTCCAGTCTGCCCAGCATGGGGATACGGATATGGGCTGTGGCAGCCTTGCGCCAGATGGTGCTCAGACCCGTGCTTTCGGTCCCCATAACTATGGCGGTCGCCCCTTTCATATCGCACTCGTAGTAAAGCGACGAATCCTGAAGCTGGGCGGTCAGAATGGAGAACCCGCGCTCCTGCAGCCAGCTTATGGCATCGTCGGAGGAGCACGCAGCAACTGGCACCGTGAAGACCGCGCCTATCGAAGCCCGTATGAGATTTGGATTGTACAGGTCCGTCAAAGGGTCGCAGACAAGAACGGCATCGGCCCCGGCGGCATCAGCGCTTCGCAAAACGGCCCCCAGATTGCCTGGTTTCTCCACGCTCTCAAGAACCATTATCAGAGGATCCGTCTTTCCCTCCAGCAGTTTGCCCAAAGTATCGAGACCGACGGTCTTCGACTTCATTTCGGCTATGACACCTTCTGTACCCTCCCTGTAGGCCACTTTTTCATAAACTGCGGGGGACAGTTCGAAAATCTTCGCCTTTTCAAGTCCGGAAGGCAGTACAGGTAGAATCTCCGGGCAGAAGAACACCGTATCCGGTTCATATCCTCCTTCCAGACAATGCTCTATCTCACGGCGTCCTTCAACAACAAAAAGCCCGTTTTCACGACGGGCCTTGCTTTTGCTCTGCAACTCAAGCAGGAACTTTATTTTCGGGTTCTGCGCCGAAGTTATCCGCTCCATCAGCAATGGATTGCTACTTTCTGGTCATAGTCTTGGGCAGAATCGCAATTATACTTCCATTCGCACCGGTAATTGTCATTGTGTTGCCTGAAATGGAATAGAAAATCGCATCCCCTCCGGCCTTTTCACCTTCTGTCCACTGGAAATACTTGTTTCCATTCACTCCGCAAACGTATGGGCTGCTGACCACGGTATTGCCGGCTTCTTTCCAGACAAATCTGGATTCAGTAAATGAAAAAGTTACTACAACGGGATCACCCACAGGCATGCCATTGATGTACTCTGTGTACCTGGAACCTTCCCAGTTTCCGATAAGTTCCTTGTCGATTGACGATCCGTTTTCACCCTTGTCGCAGGAAACGAAGAGAACTGCAGCAGCAATCGCAGCGATTGCCATAAAGATTTTTTTCATTTTGTTGATTATTATTGGTTAATATTATTATTGATTACTTATCGTGTTGTCTATATGCTTTTCGGCCTCATCTGAGGGAAGAACAGAACGTCCTGGATTGTGGTCTGGCCCGTCATGAACATAGTCAGGCGGTCGATTCCCATTCCCAGGCCGGAAGTCGGAGGCATACCGTACTCGAGGGCGCGGACGAAGTCCATGTCGATGTACATCGCCTCGTCATCGCCCTTGCTCTTGAGGGCTGCCTGCTCCTCGAAACGCTCCAGCTGGTCTATGGGGTCGTTGAGCTCGGAATAGGCGTTCGCCAGTTCCTTGCCGCATACGAAAAGTTCGAAACGTTCCGTGAGGGTGGGGTCGTTGCGGTGACGCTTGGTAAGGGGCGACATCTCCACGGGATAATCGGTCACGAAAGTGGGCTGTATGAGTTTTTCCTCGCAGTACTGCCCGAAAATGGCATCTATAAGCTTGCCCTTGCCCATCGCAGGATCGATCTCGACCTTGAGGGATTTGCAGGTCTCGCGCAACTGCTGCTCATCCATACCCTTCACGTCCACTCCCGCATATTCCTTTATGGCATCAAGTATGGGAAGACGACGGTAAACGCCGCCGAAATCCACCTCGTTGTCGCCGATTTTCACCTTGGTCGAACCATTATTGACCTTTGCGGCCACGGTGGCAAGCATCTTCTCCACGAATTCCATCATCCACAGATAATCCTTGTAAGCCACATAAATCTCCATACAGGTGAATTCGGGGTTGTGGGTCTTGTCCATACCCTCGTTGCGGAAGTCTTTGGCGAACTCGTACACCCCGTTGTATCCGCCCACAATCAACCTCTTGAGATAGAGCTCGTTGGCAATACGCATATACAAATCTATGTCAAGGGCATTGTGGTGTGTAACGAAGGGACGCGCAGTGGCGCCGCCGGGGATGCTCTGCAGTATGGGGGTTTCCACTTCGAGGCATCCCGCATTGTTGAAATATTCGCGCATGGTGGAGATTATTATGCTCCTTTTCACGAAAGTCTCGCGTACCGAAGGATTCACAATCAAATCGACGTAGCGCTGACGGTATTTCAGTTCGGGATCCGCGAAGGCATCGAACACCTTTCCGTCGGCCTCCTTCACTATGGGAAGGACACGCAGAGACTTGCTCAGTACGGTAAGTTCCTGTGTATGAACTGAAAGCTGCCCCGTCTTGGTAATGAAGGCGAAGCCCTTGATACCTACTATGTCGCCGATATCAAGCAACTTCTTGAACACGGTGTTGTACATGATCTTGTCCTCGCCCGGACATATGTCATCCCTGTTGATGTACACCTGAATGCGGCCCTCGGCATCCTGTATTTCGAAGAATGCGGCGGCACCCATTATGCGGCGTGACATTATCCTGCCGGCAATGCAGATGTCCTTGAGATTATCCTTTTCGGCATCGTACTCAGCCTTGATGGAGGCCGTTGATGCGTTGACCGGGTACATTGCGGCGGGATACGGCTCTATGCCGAGTTCGCGCAACTTGGCAAGGGATTCCCGCCTGCCGAGTTCCTGTTCGTTGAAATCCTGTATCATAATGTCTCGTATATGCGCTATTTCCTGCAAAATTACGATTAAATTCACAAAATAGAAAGTTTATCGTACCTTTGTGTACCACTATTTATATTGATTGAGATGAAAAGGACAGACAGGCACAAAGTGAAATTGTGGATTTTCGCCGCCATCCTCAGCATCCTGACAATGGCGATATTCCACAGGCCTTTTTTCAGTTACATACTCGGAAACGTGGAGGCGGACCTGAACGGAGCCCTCATCACCGCGAGTCTCGGAGTCATAATGCTGGCCGCGAATTTCTTCGTGTTCTACCTTGTGCTGTGGCTCGGAAGGATTGTGGGCAAGGTCCTGGCCGGACTGCTCTTCATCGGCAATGCCGTAGCGCTGTATTTCATCAATACATACGACGTCATAATCGACGACAGCATGATGGGCAACGTATTCAACACGAATACGGCCGAGGCCACCTCGTACTGGTCGTCATCGGCGCTTCTGTACATACTGCTGGCAGGCGTCCTGCCCGCTGTCATCATCTTTCTGACCAGACTTGACTACGGCTCGTTCAAACGCTTCCTGGCCAACGTCGGATGCGGAATCGGTATAGTTGCCGCCGTGGCCTTCGCCAATATGTCCAACTGGATGTGGATAGACAAGAACTCCACCGTGATGGGGAGCCTCATACTCCCCTGGTCGTACATAGTGAACACCTTCCGCTACCAAAGCGCGGAAAGGGAGAGAAACCGTCAGGAAATACCGCTTCCGGATGCTTCCATAAGGGGTGAAGGCAAGAAAATAGCAGTACTGGTAATAGGCGAATCCGCACGGCGCGACCACTTCTCGCTCTACGGGTATGAACGCCGGACCAATCCGCTGCTCGAGGACACGGAAAACGTGCGGGCTTTCAAGGCCAATTCCGCAGCCACCTACACCACAGCCGGCGTGAAGGCCATACTTTCGTACCGGGACTGTGACGAACTGTATGAAATACTTCCCAACTACCTCAACCGCACGGGAGTGGACGTGATATGGAGAAGCAGCAACTGGGGCGAACCGCCTCTGCACATAGAAAAAGTTCAGAAAGTGCACGACATTGCAAAAAAGTCGGAAGGGCTCAACCCGGACTGGGACGAAACCCTGCTGTACGGTCTGAAGGAGGAAATAGCCGCCTGCGACAGCGACCGGATACTGGTGATACTGCACACGAGTGTGAGCCACGGGCCTTCATATGCAAAGAAATATCCCGGTGAGTTCGAGCGCTGGACTCCGGTCCCGCACACCGTGGAGATGTCCAAATGTCCGGTCAGCGAACTTGTAAACGCATATGACAACGGCATTCTGTACACCGACACGCTGCTGCACAGAATCATCGAAGGACTGAAAGGAATGGAGGGCTGGGACAGTTGTATGATGTACGTTTCCGACCACGGGGAATCACTGGGAGAGAACGGATTGTATATGCACGGCGTGCCGCTCTCGATAGCACCGGCCGAGCAGTACGAGATTCCTTTCATAGTATGGACTTCCGAACCTGCCGCATACGTGGACAACGAACTGTTGACCCAGTACCACGTGTTCCACAGTATGCTTCACGCCCTGGACATAGACAGTCCCGTTTACAACCGGGAGCTGGACATTTTCGAATAGCTGATATGGAAAAGTCTGTCCTGTACATAGTGAACCCCATTTCCGGGAATGCAAGGAAGAAGCGCGCCATTGTCTCGCTTCTTCGCGGAAAAGGCTGCAACCTGCGTTTCACAAGCTGCGCCGGAGACGCCGTGGACATTGCCCGCAACGCCTCCGAGGACACGATAGTGGCCGTGGGCGGAGACGGCACGGTGAACGAGGTGGCCAGAGGCATAGCAGGAACCGGGAAGACTCTCGGAATAATACCCTGCGGCAGCGGTGACGGGCTGGCAAGGCATCTTGGAATAAGGGGGCGTTTCTCCCGAATGGTCTCGATAATCGAAGAGGGACACACCGCTGCTCTTGACTGGGGCACAATAGACGGAAAACCCTTTTTCTCCGTATGCGGAGTGGGTCTGGACGCCATAGTCAGCGAACGCTTCGCCAGGGCTGGAAAGCGTGGGCTGGAGACCTATGTCAAGGAGGCTCTAGCCACCTGGAAGGACTTCAAGCCGGATCACTATATCATCACGGTGGACGGTGTGCGCATCGAAACCGACGCAGTCCTGATAACGGTCGGAAATTCCAGCCAATGGGGAAACGGGGCAAAGATAACACCCCTTGCCAGAACGGATGACGGACTTCTGGACGTGAGCATAGTGAAAATGTTCAAGGACCTGGAAATACCTGCTCTGGTGACGGAGCTGATGACAGGCACAATAAACAGGAACAAGCATGTCATATGCTTGAAAGGCAAGGAGATAACCATAGAAAGGAACAATGCGGGCCCCTGTCATTTCGACGGGGATTTCACCGATGGGGGCAAGACTGTGGAGATACGCCTGCAGAGCGACCCGCTGCGGGTCATCGTGCCCTCTTCCTACCGCTGCGCACAGTAGCCCATATCAGCACGGCACATCCGGAGGCCACCGCCAGTACCAGCAGATTGTAAAGTATCGTCAGCAGCACGTTCACTCTGTGCGGCGATTCCACATAGGGGCTGTCCGCAACGGAGGCGTCATACCTGGCGAATGCATTGGTATAGATCACCACGCCGTCATCGAAGTACGCCGTAAAACGCACGTAGCTGTCCTCGGGGCGCATCTTCCAGGACAGGGTGTCCGAGTTTTCCGCTTCCTCCAGCGTCCGGGCGTCCTGGCCGGTAGCCTTTATGCGTGCAGCCGGACGTGAGAGGCATACATATGCGGTATCCGCCTTCAGCCCTATGTCCGAAATCTGCGGAAGAGTCCTGTTACTGTCGTATTTGACGTCCCAGTCCCCTTCTCCGAAGTCGGGGACACGCATGCAGTAGTAGGCTCCCGACAGAAGGGTTGACTTCAGTGTGGTGTAATCGGCGCCGTCGCAGCACAGCATATTGCAGCGTACCGCTATCTTGTCGCTGCGGTCCGGATAGTGCAGGTCGTCATTGGCCAGCGCGAACGAATAGTGTCCCGCACTCAGGCTCCAGTCCCAGTACTCCTGCTCCGTGGTGACACCCGAATCAAGTTCCGTTATCCTGTAGCCGGTGAGGCATTCCATATCGTCACGCGAGGTAAGGTTGGTGCGGAAGGGATGGTTCAGCTGGATGAAATCCGAGTCCTTCCCCAGCATATCCAGTTTCCACTGCCGCTGGGAGGTAAGGACAGGCAAAAGCGGGTCGAAAAAGCATACGTCATCGCTGCCGAACACCAGCAGGTGATACTTGAACAGGTTGTAGCCGTGCTCGTATACGTTGACCTGCAGGGTACTGTCGAAAGGATGCTCGGTGAGCGCGTTGTGGTTGGAGAAGGTCACTATGTCGTATCCGAACCTGGAATAGGCGTCGTACACCTCATCCGGCCAGTAGTCGCATTCGTTGAGGGGCGACTCAACCTTGGTGTGGGTATGGAAGTTGGCCCGCTTCCAGACCTTGGTCGTGTCAAGGGCGGAATAGGGGTTGAAGATGTCCGGACCCCTGAACGGGCCGGGAATTTCGAAATCATAAACCGGACTGACGCTGAACAGCGCGAGTATGAAAAGAAGGGACAGGAAAAATATCGCGAATGACTTCCCTGTGATGACGAGTAATTTTTTCATGCTCCAAAAGTACGATTTTATTCGCTATTTTGAAACTTTATCACTATCTTTGTAAGGATATGGCTATGGACAAAAAATGGGAATTGAAACCGGCTGCCGACCAGGAAACCGTCAGCCGTCTGGCATCGGAGCTGGGCGTTGACCGCGTATTGGCTGAACTGCTGGCACAGAGGGGCTTGCGTACCTTCGAGGACGCGCGCGCCTTCTTCCGGCCCGACCTCGCCAACCTGCACGATCCCTTCCTGATGAAGGATATGGACAAGGCGGTTGAAAGGGTATCCCAGGCCATACAGGGCGGAGAGAAGATACTGGTCTACGGCGACTACGACGTCGACGGGACCACTGCCGTGGCGCTCGTCTACTCATTCCTGCTCAAGTTCACCTCGAAGATAGACTACTACATACCCGACCGCTACGATGAAGGCTACGGAGTATCCTTCAAGGGACTGAACTGGGCCGCCGAAAACGGCTTCAAGCTGGTCATAACCCTCGACTGCGGCATCAAGGCCATAGAGAAGACCGAATATGCCCGGAATCTCGGGATAGACATGATCATATGCGACCACCATCTCCCCGAGGACGGGCTCCCCGACGCCATTGCGGTGCTGGATCCCAAGCGCGAGGACGACAACTACCCCTTCGACGACCTTAGCGGTTGCGGCGTAGGGTTCAAGCTGGTGCAGGCCTATGCGCAGAAGGTCGGGATACCGTTCGAGCAGTTGATTCCGCTGCTGGACCTTCTGGCCGTTTCCATAGCGGCCGATCTTGTCAGCGTTACGGGAGAGAACAGGATACTTGCCTATTACGGTCTGAAACAGCTGAACACAAATCCTCATCGCGGACTGCTCAGCATGATCAACCTGGCGGGGCTGGACCCCACCCACATAACGTTCGACGACATCGTTTTCAAGATAGGGCCCCGTCTCAATGCAGCCGGCAGGATGGAGAGCGGAAGGATATCCGTGGAACTTCTGACAGCGCCCGACCAGAAGACAGCTGACCGCGTCGCAGGCGAGATAAACAGGCACAACAACGAAAGGAAGAACATAGACAGGGAAATCACCAGGGAGGCGCTGGAAATGGTTCAGGCCGGATCCTGCCTGTGCTACGGCAACGTGACTATCGTATATAACCCGCAGTGGCACAAGGGTGTCGTGGGCATAGTCGCCTCAAGGCTGGTGGAAGCCTATTTCAAGCCCGCCATAGTGCTGACGCGCAGCAACGGCTTCATCACGGGCTCCGCAAGGAGCGTCGGCGGCTTCGACCTCTATTCCGCCATCGAGTCCTGCGCCGATCTTCTGGAGAACTTCGGAGGCCACCTCTATGCTGCCGGTCTGACCCTTCGGGAAGAGAATCTCGAAGCATTTGTCAAAAGACTGGACAATGCCGTCGAAGGCAAGATAGAGCCCGAAATGCTGACTCCGGTCGTAAGCATCGACGCCAAGTTGGACTTCAGCCAGATAACTCCGAAATTCTTCCGCATACTCAAGCAGTTCCAGCCCTTCGGCCCGGGCAACAACGCTCCCGTTTTCGAGACAGACAACGTTTACGACAACGGAAACGGCCGCAAGGTGGGCGCCGACGGCGGACATCTGAAACTGGAACTCATACAGGAAAACCAGCCATATCACCACATCGGGGCGATCGCGTTCGGCAAGGGCGAATGTTTCGAGAGCATTTCCGACGGCAACCCCATAGACGTTTGCTACAGCGTGGTGGAGAACTATTTCCGCGGCATAGCCAACGTCCAGCTCAGAATAAAGGACATACGCGAACGCGAAGAAATCATTTGACAATGAAAAGATTCGGACTGATAGGCAGCGATATCTCCGCTTCAAAATCGCCTGCCCTTTTCAAGGCGGCATACGGCGGGAAGTACACTTATGACCTCCTCGACGGCAACGATTTCAAGGCGCTTTTCACCCTTTTCAAGAAAGACTATGTGGCAGTGAACGTAACGGCTCCGTTCAAGGAGCAGGCCTGCGCCTGCGCGGATGATCTGTCCGAGGCCGCCCAGCTTTGCGGATCCGCCAATATGCTCATCAAGAGCCCTGACGGCAGGATAAGCGCAGACAACTCGGATTTCGAAGGAGTCACCATAAGCATAATGAGCGCATACGCCGTGGCCGGAGTCGACGTGGACGACGAAGACTCCTTCGCCGATTTCCTTGCTGGGAAAACCGCGCTCATAGTGGGTTGCGGCGGTGCCGGGAAGGCTGCGGCCGCAGCGGCAGTGACCCTCGGTTACGGCAGGACCCTGCTTATGAACCGCAGCGCTGCCAGAGCGAAGGCCACGAAGGACAACATAATGGATTTCTACGGAGACATCAGCGACAACGAACTGCAGATTGTCCCGATCGGAAGTTTCAAGGACGCATTCGCGAAAGCCGACCTGGTCGTCTACACCGTGCCCGGAGGGCTGGACGTTGACCTTTCCGACCTGACGCCGGATGAAAGCAGGCTTGTGCTCGAAGCCAACTGTAAAAACCCTTGGCTGGAACAGTGGAAGGACAAATATACATATGTCAGCGGCCTCAACTGGCTCTACAATCAGGCCGTGGTGGCCTACGGCGAATTCACCGGGGAGGAACCCGACGAGGAGACGATGAAAAAAGTTTTATAGTAATCTAAAATCAATATATCATGTCACTGAACAAAGTTATGCTTATCGGTAACGTTGGACTGGATCCCGAAGTACGTTATCTTGACAATTCCCAGGCAAAGGTCGCCAGAATCCGTCTGGCCACCACGGAACGCTTTACAGACCGCAACGGTGAAACAAGGGAAAACACGGAATGGCACACCATCTCCTGCTGGCGCCGCCTGGCCGACACAGTGGAGAAATTCGTGAAGAAAGGCTCTCAGATCTATGTCGAAGGCCGTCTTCAGACACGCGAATGGACTGACAACACCGGAGCGAAACGCTACTCCACCGAAATCAGCGCCGACAATATCCAGCTTCTCGGCAAACGCGACGCAGCTCCCGGCCAGCAGGCCGTATCCACACCTGCAGGCCCCGGAGGATACCAGGCCCCCTACCAGCCCAACACTTCAGCCCAGGGCGGAATCGCCTCTCCTGCGGCAGCTCAGCAGACTGCAGCGCAGGGATTCGAGGCCGAAGGCAACGATGATTTACCGTTCTAACACACGCGAAATATGAGTACTAAAACGGCCAGGCTATTGAACGACAGTTTCATAGCAAGATGGGGCGTGCTTATCCTTGTCGCCTCGATGATGTTCTTCGCCTATATGTTCGTGGACGTGATGTCCCCTCTGAAAACCCTGGTGGAGACAAAACTCAACTGGGACAGCGGGGTGTTCGGAACATACGCCGCATCGGAATACATACTCACGGTATGCGGATTCCTGATCATAGCCGGCGTCATACTGGACAAACTGGGAGTCCGTTTCTCCGGAATACTCTCCGCAAGTCTTATGGTTCTGGGTGCATGCGTCAAGTTCATAGGCATCAGCGACTGGTTCCAGACCACGGCGTTCTGCGCTTGGCTCGACTCCTGGTGGGTTGACCTGCCCGGCAGCGCCAAGATGGCGTCCCTTGGTTTCATGATCTTCGGCTGCGGCTGTGAGATGGAGGGCACCAACGTGTCCAAAATCCTGGCCAAATGGTTCAAAGGCAAGGAGATGGCTCTTGCGATGGGCATCGAGATGGCTATAGCCCGTCTGGGCGTATTCGCCGTGATGTGGATATCTCCCCTCATCGCCGACAAGTTCGGAGGCTCCGTTTCGGCACCCCTCGGCTTTTGCGGCGCGCTGCTCTGCATAGGACTGATCAATTTCATCATATTCGCATTTCTGGACAGGAAGTTCGACACCCAGATGGTCGAGGCTGGGCTGACCACAGAAGTGAAATCTCCGGAAGACGAATTTCACGTCAGCGACCTCAAGGCCATTTTCACAAGCAAGATGTTCTGGATCGTGGCATTGCTCTGCGTGCTCTATTATTCAGCCATCTTCCCCTTCCAGAGATATGCCACCGACATACTTGAGGAGGCTCTGTCGATACCTTCGGCCAATGCCGCCAAGCTTTTCAGCTGCTTCCCCATACTGGCTATGATTCTGACGCCAGTCCTGGGACTTGCACTTGATTTCATAGGCAAAGGAGCATCAATGCTTATGACAGGGTCTGTAATTATGCTGGCCTGTCACCTCTGTCTGGCATTCCTGCTGCCGGCTTTCCCGGAGAAATGGCTTGCGCTCACGATAATAGTCATTCTGGGCGTCAGCTTCTCACTCGTGCCTGCGGCCTTGTGGCCTTCCGTGCCCAAGATAATCGACGAGAAGATTCTGGGTTCGGCATACTGCCTGATTTTCTGGGTTCAGAACATCGGGCTCTGCCTTGTGCCCCTTCTCATAGGATTCCTGCGCGACGCCACCGGCGGATATCTGGTGCCCGAAATAGTGTTCGCATCCTTCGGCATAATGGCCTTCGGACTGAGCGTGCTGCTCAAGCGTGAGGACAGGAAATCGAAATACGGGCTTCAAGAGCCGAACATCAAAAAGTAAGCATCACCTTGAAGGGAAGGAAAAGGACAGTCTGCTGGATAGCGCTTGCGTGCCTCGTGGTACCGATGTTCGCGTCGTATTTTTTCGACGACATGTTTTCATCGGTATCGCAGTTGTTCAAGACTCCGGACATACTCGAACTGGGCTGGGACTCGCGCGACCTGGGCAATTTCATAGGCGACTACAGCCTGCTGTGCGTGTGCGGAGGCCTGATAGTCGGAGGTATCCTTCTGGACATCTTCGGCACAAGGACGATGGGCTCGGTATTCATGGCGATGATGTGCCTTGGCGGCCTGATGGCCTATGGCGGTGTGGCCGGTTATTTCCCCAAGGACACGGCGATAGCCATAGGCCGCGTCGGCCGCATGCTGTTCGGACTTGGCAGCGAGATTGCCGGAGTCGCGGTGACCAGATCCATAGCGAAATGGTTCAGGGACGGAGGCATGTCCCTGGCAATGGGGCTCCAGCTGGCGATCGCCCGCAGCGGCACCGCACTTGCCCTCATACTCGCCCCGATTATAGTGGGTATACCAAAGGAATACTACTCTGTTGCGGATACGGCGCGCCCGGCATTGTTCGGACTCTATCTGCTCGCAGCGGGACTTCTCGCCTGGGCTGCCTTTGCCCTGCTGGACAGGGCTGATGACAGACGAAAGGGCAAGCTCTCCGAACGCGGCACGGTAGCCGGGCAGGACAAGTTCAGTTTCAAGGACATATTGACGCTTCTGCGCAATCCGCGCTTCGTGCTCATAGGCCTGCTGTGCGTCAGCTTCTACTGCTGCGTCAGTTCGTTCAAGAAATTCGGCACCTCTGTGGTGATCCCTCGATTCGGGATAGAGGATACTATGGCAGGGACTATGGTCGCGATGATTCCGTTCTTCACCATAATCTTCACTCCGCTGTTCGGAATGCTTGTGGACAGGACCGGACACGCAGTCCGTTGGATGCTGATCGGAAGCGTGGCTGTATTCGCCGGCCATCTGACGCTGGCTTTCGCCCCGCAGGGTGTGGAATTCTTCGGTTATGCCGGAATAGCGCTGCTGGGCCTTGGATATTCGCTCGTGCCTTCGGCGATGTGGCCTTCGGTGCCGCGGCTCGTTCCCGAAAAGAACCTGGGCACGGCCTATTCCCTTATATATTGGATACAGAATGTGGGTCTGTTCTTCGTTCCTAAGATAGTGGGCGGTATTTTTGCCACCCGGCAGGGACTGGACGGGGCCATGCACGTGGAGTTCCTGTTCATATGCCTCGGCGCAGCCGCCATAGCGCTGGCCCTGTGGCTCAGGAAAATCTGCGGAACGCAACTGGATTGAGAAGAAAGAGATGTACGATATACTTGACAAGGTAAATTCTCCCGCGGACATAAAAGGTCTGTCGATACCGCAGCTGAAACAGCTGTGCGATGAGATACGTTCATATATGATAGAGTGCTGCTCCGTCAATCCGGGGCATCTGGGCAGCAGCCTGGGGGCCGTGGAACTTATAGTCGGCCTGCACTATGTATTCGACACGCCTTCGGACAAGATAGTATTCGACGTATCGCATCAGGCATACGCACACAAGATATTGACGGGCAGAAGGGAGGCTTTCAGAAAAAACAGGACCGAAGAGGGCATCAGCGGATTCACCCGCAGGGACGAGAGCGAATATGACGCCTTCGGAGCCGGTCATTCCAGCACATCCATCTCCGCGGCTCTCGGACTCGCCGCAGCAGCGCGGATCAAAGGCACGGGAGAGAAGTCCATCGCCCTGATAGGAGACGGCTCCCTGTCCGGAGGGCTCGCCTTCGAAGGCCTCAACAACGCCGGTGACTCGGACCTTGACCTGCTTGTGGTGGTCAACGACAACAACATGTCCATTGACAGGAACATTGGCGGAATGCACCGTCACCTGCTCAATCTCACCACCTCCGTATTCTACAATACGATGAAGGGCAAAGTCTGGAACGTATTGGGTGACAGCAACTTGAGGCGCAGGCTCCGCGGCCTGGTGATAAAGCTGAAGAGCAGCCTGGTGCAGCACACCGGAGGAGACTTGTTCGAAGCCCTCGGCTTCCGCTACTTCGGTCCCATAGACGGCAACGACATCGAATCCGTCATCAATGCCCTGCAGAGGCTGAAGGGGCTGAAAGGTCCAAGACTTCTGCATACCATAACCAAGAAGGGCAAGGGATACGCCCCCGCCGAAGAGGACCAGACCACCTGGCACGCCCCGGGCCATTTCGACCCCAGGACAGGGAAGAGAATAAGCGGGCATCACGACGGCAGCCGATATCAGGACGTTTTCGGTGAGGTTCTGCTGGAACTTGCACGCAAAGACGAAAGAATAGTGGGAGTGACGCCGGCGATGGCCTCAGGCTGCGGAATGAACATACTTGCCAAGGAGATGCCGGACAGATTCTTTGACGTCGGAATAGCCGAAGAACACGCCGTCACCTTCAGCGCCGGTATGGCGGCCGGCGGGCTGAAACCTTTCTGCAACATCTACTCATCTTTCTCCCAGAGAGCATACGACCAGATAATACACGACGTGGCCCTGCAACGCCTTCCGGTGGTGCTGTGCTTCGACAGGGCCGGTCTCGTGGGCGAAGACGGGGCCACGCACCACGGCGCCTATGACCTTGCGGCCTACCGCAGCATACCGGAATGCACGATATCCGTTCCAAGGGATGAAATCGAGTTGAAGAGTCTGATGTATACCGCTTCCCGGAGCGGACACGGTCCTTTTATTATAAGGTATCCGCGCGGATGGGCCGAAGGGAAGCCCTGGAGGGATGCGGAGATGAAGGTTCTGGAAGAAGGAAAGGGTGAAAGGCTGGCCGAAGGCGTGAAGATTGCCATAGTCGCGCTCGGCCCGGCAGCCAACAGGGCGCTGGAGGCCGTTGAGGAGTTCAGGAAACAGACAGGAAGCACAGAAGGACCCTGCGTATGGGACGCACGCTATCTGAAGCCTTTCGACAGGGAGATAATACAGGATGTGACCGGAGGGAAATACGACGTGGTCATAACAGTCGAGGACGGCGCGACGAAGGGAGGACTCTATTCGGAAATCGCCGAAAACGCAGCCTCATCCGGAGCCGGAACCGTCGTCATCCCGCTAGGCATTCCGGACCGTTTCATACACCAGGGAACACAAGCCGGACAGCGTTCAGAGTGCGGTATCGGGAAAGATGAAATACTCCAAAAAATTTTGCAGAATTGGAAATAATCCCTATATTTGCAATCCACTTTCAGAAGTGGCCTCTTTGAAATAAATTTGCCGATGTAGCTCAGTTGGCCAGAGCACGTGATTTGTAATCTCGGGGTCGGGGGTTCGACTCCCTTCATCGGCTCATAAGAAATGGGCAAGTACCAGAGCGGTCAAATGGGACAGACTGTAAATCTGTTGGCGATGCCTACGGTGGTTCGAATCCATCCTTGCCCACGAACAAGCCCCGCCAAAAGGGCTTTTTCTTTGAAATAATATTATAAGCGGAAGTAGCTCAGTTGGTAGAGCATCAGCCTTCCAAGCTGAGGGTCGCGGGTT
>JAKSKP010000008.1 GCA_024401635.1 Bacteroidales bacterium | reverse complement strand
GAAATGCAATCCCACATTCGAGTTGGCCCAAAACATATGCCGGAATCTTGGCATACCACCGGCCGTGGTTCTTGGGGTTTGACCGTCCTCAAGCCGAAATATTCAGGAGACGTAGTCTTTTTCACTTCGAACCAACTCAGTTGTAGCCATCCGTGTATATTTATTGCGTCCGATTAGAATAAGGTCCCCAAAAATAATCTGCGGATGTTTTTTGCAAAATAATCCCTAACTTACGCACAGAAAACGTTTATGTATGAAGAAGTCACTGCTGATTCCCGCGCTGCTGGCCCTTGCCGCCTGCACATCCGCTTTACAGAAATCCGAGAATGAAGTGCTCTGGTATGATGCTCCGGCACAGGAGTGGCTGGAGGCGCTGCCCATAGGCAATTCCAATCTGGGCGCGATGGTGTTCGGAGGTGTCGCCCGTGAGACGATTATGCTGAATGAGGAAACGTTCTGGAGCGGAAGGCCTTACAACAATGACAGCCCCCGTTCGCTGGAGCGTCTGGATGAGGTGCGCCGGCTGATATTTGACGGGCGCGAAGATGAGGCCATAAAGATTGTGGACGGGAACTTCTTCACCGGGACGCACGGAATGTGCTTCCTTCCAGCCGGCAGCCTGACGCTCTCTTTCGAAGACAGTACGGAAGTGTCGCAATACGAGCGTTCCCTGGACCTGCACAATGCCTTGAACACCACATATTATACCCAGAACGGCGTGCGGCGCAGCAGGACCGCGTTCGCATCGCTTGCCGACAAGGTCATAGTTCTGCATATGGAAAGCGGCGCTCCTCAGACCTTCACCATTTCATACGAGGCTCCTCTGGAATACGAGGTGAGCACCGAAGGCAATGAAATGGTGGCAAACGTCAGGGGTATTGAGCTGGAAGGCATCCAGTCCGGGCTAAATGCGGAGTTGAGGCTGCGTGTCAGCGGCAACGGCAACGTTACGGCACAGGCCGGTGTCCTGCACGTCAGCAATTCCACGAATACAACGATACTTGTTTCCGGAGCCACGAATTTCGTGCGTTATGACGACATATCCGGCAACCCTTCGCAGACCAACGTCTCCCGTCTCGACGCTGTCCGGAATCATTCCTACAGGAAGCTGCTCAAGCGTCACCTCGATGCATATCACGAGCAGTACGGAAGGGTGTCTCTGGAACTGCCTTCGGGCGCGAACGCCTCCCTGCCCACGGACAGGCGTCTCGATGCCTTCTCCGGCAGTGACGATATGGGAATGGTGGAGCTCATGTTCAACTACGGACGCTATCTTCTCATATCCGGTTCCCAGCCGGGCGGTCAGGCGGCCACCCTCCAGGGCAAGTGGAACAGCGAGGTATATTCTCCCTGGGACAGCAAGTACACCATAAACATCAACACCGAGATGAACTACTGGCCCGCTGAGGTATGCGGTCTGACGGAGTGTCTCGAGCCCCTGTTCTCAATGGTGGGGGACCTCAGTGAGACCGGAGCGGTCACGGCCCGGACAATGTATGGCTGCAAGGGCTGGATGGCCCATCACAATACCGACCTGTGGCGTATTGCAGGCCCTGTTGACGGAGCTTATTGGGGAATGTTCCCCAACGGCGGCGCCTGGCTTGCCACGCATCTTTGGGAGCATTATCTTTTCACCCTTGACAGGGATTTCCTGGCCAAATGGTATCCGGTGCTCAAGGGTGCCGCCGATTTCTACCTCGATTATATGCAGACCGATCCTTCCACGGGATGTCTGGTGGTGGTGCCTTCCGTGAGCCCGGAACACGGCGGAGTGGGGAAGGCGAATCCCTTGTGCGCAGGTTGCACAATGGACAACCAGATAGTGTTCGACATACTGGATGCCGCCCGCAGGGCGGCGCAGGAACTGGGCGTGGACTCCGGCTACAGGGATGTCCTGGCTGATGCCATTTCCAGGTTGCCGAAGATGAAGGTGGGCCAGTACGGCCAGCTTCAGGAATGGCAGGAGGATATAGATGACCCCACGGATGAACACAGGCATATCTCGCATCTGTACGGCCTTTATCCTTCCAACCAGATAGATCCCGATACGACGCCCGAACTGTTCGAGGCCGCCCGTATGACCCTCGTTCAGCGCGGTGACATGGCGACGGGCTGGAGTCTGGGCTGGAAAACGAATTTCTGGGCCAGAATGCGGGACGGAGACCATGCCCTGAAGATAATGGAGAATATGTTCACCCTGATGTCGCCGTACAAACTGGGCCGTCCTGAGCACGGCATTCCGGCGGTCGGGATGGGAAACTTCAAGTTCGGACGCACCTATCCCAACCTTTTCGACGCCCATCCTCCTTTCCAGATAGACGGGAATTTCGGCGTCACGGCGGGAATTGCGGAAATGCTGCTGCAGAGCCAGGGCGGTGCCGTGAGGCTTCTTCCCGCCCTGCCTTCCGCCTGGCCGCAGGGTCGGGTACGCGGTTTCAGGGCCCGTGGAGGTTTTGTCGTGGATATGGAATGGAAGGATGGCAAACTGCTTGAAGCCGATATACTTTCCACGAAGGGAGGGCGGTTGAAAGTGCAATACGACGGAGTGGAGAAGGTTTTCGACACTGCTCCCGGCCAGAAGGTGCGTCTGTAAATTCAATTTTTTAGGCTATATTTGCACGAGTTATGAAAAGAACCAGGAATTTCTGCATAATAGCCCACATCGACCACGGTAAAAGCACCCTGGCCGACAGGATGATAGAGCTTACGAACACTCTCAGTGCCCGTGATATGGAGAATCAGGTGCTGGATTCGATGGATTTGGAGAAGGAGAAGGGCATTACAATCAAGAGCCACGCCATACAGATGGACTACAGGTACAAGGGGGAGAATTATGTCCTCAACCTGATAGACACCCCGGGTCACGTGGATTTCAGCTATGAGGTGTCCAGGGCCATAGCATCCTGCGAAGGCGCCCTGCTCGTGGTGGATGCCACCCAGGGCATACAGGCCCAGACCATAAGCAACCTTTACCTCGCGATAGAGCATAATCTGGAGATAATCCCTGTCCTGAACAAGATAGATATGGAGGCGGCGATGGTGGATATCGTGCGCGACCAGGTCGTCGACCTTCTGGGCTGCGATCCTGACGAAGTGCTCCTGGCCTCAGGCAAGACGGGAGAGGGCGTGCCTGAGATACTTGACGCCATATGCGAGAGGATACCTGCGCCCGAAGGCAATCCCGACGCGCCTCTGCAGGCCCTTATCTTCGATTCTGTGTTCAATTCATTCCGCGGCATCATCGCATACTTCAAAGTCGAGAGCGGCTGCATTCGCGCTGGCGACAAAGTGAAGTTCATGGGGACAGGAAGAGAATACGTCGCCGAAGAGGTGGGCGTGCTGAAGATGAAGATGATTCCGCGCGACAGTATACCCTGCGGCAGCGTGGGATACATAATCTCCGGAATCAAGTCCGCCACGGAAGTGAAGGTGGGTGACACCCTCACGCAACTGGACAACCCCTGTTCCGAGGCTATCGCCGGATTCGAGGATGTCAAACCGATGCTTTTTGCCGGCGTGTACCCGGTGGCGGCTGACCAGTATGAGGAGTTGCGCGCCAGCCTGGAGAAATTCCGTCTGAACGATGCCTCCCTTGTGTTCGAACCCGAGTCGTCACTGGCCCTTGGCTTCGGTTTCCGTTGCGGCTTCCTCGGCCTGCTGCATATGGAGATAGTCCAGGAGCGTCTTTTCCGCGAATTCGGTATGGATGTCATAACGACGGTCCCCAACGTGTCATATAAGGTGTATACCACGCAGGGCGAGGTCATCGACGTGCACAATCCCAGCGGTCTGCCTGCTCCCACCCTCATCAGCAGGATAGAGGAGCCCTATATACAGGCCCAGATAATATCCAAGTCCGAATTCTACGGCGTGATAATGAAGCTTTGCCTGGACAAGCGCGGAATACTCAAGGGCGAACATTATCTCAGTTCCGACAGGGTGGAACTCACCTACGAGATGCCGCTTTCGGAGATTGTGTTCGATTTCTATGACAAGCTGAAATCCATATCCAAAGGTTACGCCTCGTTCGATTACCATCTCATAGGCTACCGCGACGCGCGTCTTGTCAAGTTGGACATACTGCTCAACGGAGAGGCCGCCGATGCGCTCAGCACGCTCATCCACGCCGACCACGCCTATGATTTCGGCCGCAGGATATGTGAGAAACTCAAGGAGCTCATACCACGCCACCAGTTCGATATAGCCATACAGGCCGCTGTGGGGGCGAAAATCATCGCCCGCGAAACGGTGAAGGCCGTACGCAAGGACGTTACCGCGAAGTGTTATGGCGGCGACGTGACCCGTAAGCGCAAACTGCTTGAGAAGCAGAAGGAAGGCAAGAAGCGTATGCGCCAGATAGGGACCGTGGACGTCCCCCAGAGCGCGTTTATGGCAGTACTGAAATTGGACTGATAAATAGATCAATCATGCGAAGATTCGTTGTTTTTTTTGCTGCAGGCATACTTGTCTGCTCCAACCTTTGCGCCCAGCATCACGACAGATTCGAACGATTCATCGGGAAAGTCGTTGAGAATCCGGATTGCCACGACCCTGTAGTCGCTTTCTGTGACGGCAGGTACTATATGTTTATGACCGGAATGCGGGTGCTTTCTTCTACGGACCAGAAAAAGTGGCGCATAGAGAGGAATGTTTTCATGGAGTTGCCGCAGTGGGCCAGTGATAAGGGATTCAAAGGTTTTCCCTGGGCCCCTGACATATTTTACCACGATGGCCTGTGGTATCTTTACTACTCTTGCTCCGGTTTCGGGAAGAACAGGTCTGCGATAGGTGTGTCTGTCAACAAGACCTTGAATCCGGAGTCTCCCGACTTCAGGTGGGAGGACAGAGGAATGGTTGTGGAATCCATTCCCGGCCGTGACGAATGGAACGCTATTGACCCTAACGTGATAATTGACGAGAACGGTGATGGCTGGATGGTGTTCGGCTCTTTCTGGCGCGGTATCAAGATGTTCAAGCTGGACAAGACTCTGACCCGTATTGCCGAGCCGCAGGTATGGTATCCCGTGGCCCGCAGACCTGAGGGGACGGCCCCGGATACGGTGTCAAGCGACAAGGCGGTCTCGCCTGATCCCAGAGGCAAGGATTTCGATGCAGGGAACGGTGCTGTGGAGGCTCCGTTCATATTCAGGCACGGAGAATACTATTACTTGTTTGTGTCCTTCGACCTTTGTTGTCGCGGGCCTTTGAGCACTTACAATACCGTTGTGGGCCGCTCCAAATGCGTATATGGTCCTTATTATGACAAGAACGGGGCCCCTATGATGGAAAGCGGCGGTACTCCGGTTCTCCAACCGAACAGGCAATATGCCGGTGTGGGTCACTGCGCGGTTATCAGCACCGACGATGGCGATTACATCTATTGCCACGCTTATGATAAAGATTTCGACTTTGCGTCCAAGTTGCTTGTGCGCAAAGTCGAATGGTCAGAGGACGGTTGGCCCGTCGTTAATCTCTAACGCTGGATAACGAAGATTGAGAAGCAGTATGGCTCGATGGTGGTTGACATTGTCGGGCCTTCTTTCTCAAAACTTTCGCTTGAAGGCGCGATGTTTTCAGGCCGGGCCAGAGAATTGTCCTCATAGAGTTTGTCTGACACGAGTTTGATGCGCTCTACGCCTTTTACGCTTTCTTTCTTCTTGAGTCCTTTGAAATTGAGGATTATGTCCTGTGATTTGTCAGACGTATTTATCACTTTGACGTAAACCTTGTCTCCGTCGGCAACTGCACTTGCAAACAGGCCGTTCTGCCCTTCAGCGCCGGTTACGTTGGATCCGTTCATCGTGAGCGTCAGCGCATTCTGTCCCTTGTACTGTCCATAGAGCTGTTGTACGTGCCAGCTGACGGTACGGAATGAGTTGAGATTGTCATACCAGATGAGGTCGGGTCTCCACTGCCAGCCTTCAACGTGGGCGAAAAGAGGGGCGTATGTGGCCATATGCACTATGTCGGCGTTGCGTTCTATTGTGGTCATGAAGGCGGCCTCGAGCAGGGACGCGTAGAAATGATTCCATTTCTTGCCTTTGGCGTGGCAGGCGTATTCTCCAGCAAACACTTTCGGACCCTTTCTGTCATAACTGTCATATCGTGCGCCCTGGGCAAGGAACCAGTCGTAGGGACGATAGAAATGCTCGTCCACAAGGTCGGCACCGAGTTTCTTCATTTCAGGCCACAGGTAATCGAACTGATCTCCTTCCGAGTTGGGACCTGAAGACCCGACGATTTTTATTTCAGGATGTTTGGCGCGTATGGCATCAATGAACGGTTTGAGCCTTTCAGGGTACAGGCTGCCCCACTGCTCGTTGCCCACGCCTATGAACTTCAGATTGAAAGATTCGGGATGACCCATTGATGCGCGGAGGCCTCCCCACTTTGTGTCGGTGCCCCCGTTGGCGAATTCTATGAGGTCAAGAGCGTCCTGAATATAAGGCTGGAGCTCGTTCACGGGAACGTGAGCATCCTCGTTTTCGTTCTGGAACTGGCAGGCCAGGCCGCAGCTGACAATGGGAAGGGGTTCTGCGCCTATTTCCTCGGAAAGCTGGAAGAACTCGTAGAATCCGAGTCCGTAGCTCTGGAAATAATCTGGATAAAATCTGTGAGGGAAGGTGTATTCCCAACGGTTTTCGTTCAGAGGACGGTTCTCAACGGGGCCGACTGAATTTTTCCAGTTGTATCTCGTGTTCAGGTCGGTTCCTTCCACTATACATCCTCCGGGGAAGCGGAACACTCCGGGATGCAGGTCGTAGAGCGCCTGGGCGAGATCTTTGCGAAGCCCGTTCTCGTGTCCATTCCAGGTGTCAACCGGGAATAGTGACAGATGTTCGAGGTCAACGCTGCCTCCTCGGCTTTCAAGGAAAACTCGCAGCACGGCCTTCGGGTTGGTTTCCTTGGCGGTTATGGTAATCTGATATTTTTTCCATTCTGTGGAGCTCACTGTGATGCGGCCCTGTGTATAGAAATGCTCTTCACCCATAGAGGCGGTGTTGACAATCTCTATGCGGAGTGTCTCGCTTTTGTCCCCCGGTACGCGGGCCCATACCGAAAAACGGTACTTCTCGCCTTTCTTGATGCCTATTCCGAAGAAACCTTCATTGTCCAGACCGGTCCATTTGTGAGGGTGTCCCGGCTCAGTAAGGCGAACATAGTGGGGGTTTCTCTCAAACGGCCCGTCACTCAGCACATCTACTTTGCCGAAGGCTTTCCATCCCTGAAGGTGGTCTTGGGGAAACTCGAATGAGCGGTTCTTGACAAGTTCGGCATAAAGGCCTCCGTCTGCTGCAAAATTGATGTCCTCGAAGAAGATTCCATACATTGTAGGCTGAATCGGAGCACCTTTTTTCTTGAGGTTGATGTCGAACTGGTTTACCTGTGCGCCGGCTGAAAAAGCCAAAATCGTTGCGATAGTGGTAAGGATTGCTTTTGCTGTCATATCTTTCTTTTTTTCTCAAAAACAAATATACTAAGAAAAAATCTTATACATACTTGTCGATGAGCCTATTAATAACTATGTTTGCAAGAAATAGAGGACAAATGAAAATAGATGGTGGATTTTCGAAACTGGCATCCCTGCTTATAGCGGGATTGCTTCCGTTACTTTCACAGAATAGCTCAGCACAGTCGGCGTTCAATGATAAGTATCTTGTGAACTATATTTCTATGTCGGACGGATTGCCGGCGAATTTTGTTGATTATATATATAAAGACAGTTTTGGATTTGTATGGATAGCCTCGTCCGGAGGGGGGCTTTCGCGTTTCGATGGGACGGATTTTCTCACGTTCACTTCCTATACAGATCCCCAGTTGAGCAGTTTTGTGACCTGTATTACGGAGGACCATTTCCGGAGACTGTGGGTAACGTCCATAAGCGGTCTGCATATCCTGGATTTGGAGACGCTTCACAGCTGTACGCTACTGGTATCTGAACTTCAGCAACTTCAGGGCAGGACCATTCGATTCATTACGACGGATTCAAATGGAAATGTTTGGGTCAAGTCCGGGTCCGACATATACAGGGTTTCTTTCTCAAAGGAAGGAGACCTTGATGAAATCCTGACCTTCTCTGATCCCAGAATTGGACTTCAGGACAATTTTCTGCGTGACGTGGAAGGTGACGGCACGGTCTGGACCAGTTACGGCTCCAGCATAATCAGATTGTTTGAGAGCGATGGAGCCCTGATGGCCGCTAATGTGATAAACGATTTGCCGATAGAAGCCAATGCATATGTGTCAGACTGCCTTCTGAAAGACAATGAAGCGTGGATTTCCACTGAAAACGGATTGGTCCGATTCGATATGGCCAGCGGGAAAATCAGACACTATCAATATTCTGCATCGGATGACAGGTCTCTTTCACAGAACTTTTTGACAGCTCTCTGTCTGACCGCCGACGGCCAGCTCCTCGTCTCGTCCCTCAAAGGGCTCAATGTGTATGACCCGTTCAATGACTGTTTCGAAAGAATCAACTCCGGCAGGATTGGCAGCAACGGTTTGACTCTCAGCAGTGATTTCATAAACTGCATAAACTGCTTTGACAGCCAGATATGGATAGGGACGGAAAGTGCAGGCATAGTTGTCGTAAGCCCCAAGTTGCTGTCGGTCAGGAATTATGCATACGACAAGGACTCTCCTACGTCCATTGCCCCGAATCCTGTCAATTCGATAATGGCAGACAGTAAAGGGCGGGTATGGACAGGAAGCGTTGAAGCAGGGTTGTGTTGGACATATCCCGGTTCCGGTGAATTCCACGGTTTTACTACAAGGAACAGCAGTCTTGCTCATAATTCGGTAAGTGCACTGGAGTGTGATGGCGACGGCAATATGTGGGTTGGAACCTGGGGTGGTGGCATCAGTATACTTTCTTTGGACGGGTTGCGTTTCACCAGGAATATAACGGCTTCGGATTGGCCGATAAGCTATATCGGGGCTTTGAAATATGATCCTGTCAACAACTATATGTGGATAGGAGCCAATGTAGGCATATTCGTCTATGACCTGGCTTCCGGCACGATTTCTCCAGTGCTGGAAGACCAGCCTTTCGGAAGTATAGGTGCGTGCGTGGACAGCAGGGACAGGATGTGGATAGGATGCCATCGGGGTCTTTATGTTTTCGACCTGCACAGGAAAGGAAGCATTGCAGGCAAGGATATGTTCAGCGCCAGGGTAATCAGTCCGGGCGAAGGGTATTCGGACAGAGTCAACTGTGTGTCGATAACATCCGACGGTACTTTGTGGGTTGGGACGAATGGCAATGGAATATACAGGCTGGACAGCGAGGATGCGGATGGCAATATGCACTTCACCAGATTCTCTACGGAGGACGGCCTTGCGAATGATATGGCCAAAGGCATTCTGGATGACAAATACGGGAGAATATGGATATCGACCGAATACGGCTTGTCCCGTTTCAATCCGAAGACTCTTGCTTTTACCAATTACTATCCCGAACACGGGCTGTCTTCCGCTCAGTTTTATTGGAATGCTTCGGCCAAACTTCCCGATGGCAGCCTGTATTTCGGTCAGGTGAACGGACTGACTGTCGTGACTCCCCAGCGGGAATGCCGTAACGAGCGGCAGTTCAATCTCAAGTTCACCCGTCTGACGATAGGCGAGAATGATATTTTTGCCGGAGACAAACCGATTGACAAGGATATTTCCTGCGCAGATGAAATCAGGCTGCACCAAAAAGACAAATCCATTGGTTTTGAATTCTCGCTGTTGGACTATGGGGCGGCTTCTCCCGCTATCTGCGCATATCGGCTCAAGGGGTTCGATGATGAGTGGATTACGCTCAGACAGAACAGGCGATTTATAAACTTTGCAACTCTCCCGGCGGGCAGCTACACCCTCCAGATAAAGGCGATGAACTCCGAATCCGAGGTTCTGGGGACAAATGAGGTCAAAATAGTCGTTGCCAGATATTTCTACAGATCCTGGTGGTTCTTTCTTATTATGATTTTCCTTATTGCCGCTGCAATTGTTCTGTTTGTAAAATTGAGAATAAAGCATTTGTCAAAACAGAGGGAGGATCTGCAGAATACCGTGAATGAGAGGACCAGGGAGATCTCGGAACAGAAGAAACTGCTTGAGTTGAAGGCGGAGGAACTTGCCAGCCAGAACAGGATACTCTCCAGACAGAATGAGGAACTTGCCGGCCACAGGATACTGTTCGCACAGGAGGCGCGCCAGGCGGATATCCGGAGGGATGATAAGTTTGTTGAGAAGCTGTTGGAGGCCATTCGCATCAACTACAAGAATCCCGGTCTTGACGTGGATGGCTTCTGCAAGGTTATGGGGATGAGCAAGACATTGTTGAATAAGAGATTGCGATCGTCTTTGAACCAGTCCATAGGTCAGTTCATCAGAACCTATAGGCTCTCGATAGCGCGCGAGATTCTCATCAATAATAAGGAGAGCAGGAATATGAACGTCTCGGAAATCGCCTACGAAGTCGGATTCAACGATCCAAAGTATTTCACAAGATGCTTTACTCGAGAGTATGGGACTTCTCCCACGTTATTCCTAAAACAATAGTGTTCAAAAATCCACCCTTAAGGTTTGAATGTGAACTTATCGGGTGGATTTATTATATAAATTTGCCGAAAACCTCTTGTTTTTTTTAAGCGGAATTAAAATCATTAACTTAAAAACCGAAAAAGCATGAAAAAACCATTATTTATGTTCGGCGTGCTTTTCTGCCTGGGAGTCATATATTTGACCTCGGCCGGCTGCTCAAAGATGGAGAGATATACCGTCAACGAGCCCGCCTGGCTTCAGTCGAAAATTGACTCCATCGCTGCCGAGAAGCGCAAGAAAGATCATGGAGACACGGTTGTCGTGGACATCACGAAGACCATTGTCGGGGCGGAAGACTGCTCTTCTGCCTGGTGGGAGGACCACAGCCAGTTCTTCCAGGTTCCTTCAGGCCAATTGCTGCACTTTGAATTCATCAACCACACTTCAAAAATCAACAACTGGAGCAATTGGAACCTTGTAATGGCAACCACTCCCGGTACCAGCACCGATGATGACCCCGCCTATGCGGAGCTTTTCGTCATCAGATCCGATGCGTACGGATGGGGCAACGCCGATTATTCGAGTGCGTTGCTGCAGATAGACTATTTTGAAGAAGGCAAACTCGCTGATTGGGATGAATTCAAGGAGTTTATGGAGAGTGCCCATGTCGCGATTGAGGTCGATCACGCCAGCGCCGGATATGCATACGTCACTGCCACTGCCACCAACTACGTATGGGGTCTCTCCATTACGGAGACTTACAATCAGAAGGTGCCTGCAGCTGCTGACATTTATGCCAATATCACCACAGATCAGAGCCATTTCGAGATGCTGTCCGCTTTCAGGACGAAGTCTCAGATTGCCGAGATTCCCGACGAGCAGCCCGTTTCCATCACTGTTACCGGAACCCCTGCTTCGCTTGAACTTGGCGAAACTGATTTCTGGGGCGACGGTATCGCTACGGTAACCTTCACCGACGGAACCACAGCCGTGGCCGATACCGCCAAGATGGTGTTCAACGTGCCTGACCTCTCAACTGTCGGCAAGAAGACCATAGTTTACTCCTACAACCTGACAAAGCAGGGCAATGCGGGAAATATGGTGAACGGTTACTACACTCTTGAAGTTACCAACCCCGTAGTCAGCATCGAAGCTTCCGCAGCTGCTTACTATTACATAGGTGGTGCTAAGAAGCTCACTCTTTCTCCCAACTCCGTCAAGGTAACAGCTACCTATGCTGACGGTACAACCGGCATCCTTACTCCTGCTCAGGTTGTCGTGGCATTCAAGGATGACAAGGTAGTTTATGACTGCGTTGCCGGCGTATATGAGGACGTCTTTACCGTGACCTACACTTCCGCATCAGGAAATGAGATTACGGCCACCGGAGACCTCACTATCGCGAAGAGCGCACAGGCCGCCCAGGACCCCAAGCAGGTAGGGTTCACCGATTGCACAACACCCTGGTGGGTACCTGAAGGTACCAGCAACGACTGGTCCGTAGCTCCTTTGACGAGTCAGACCGTAAGCATGTACGTGGGTTCCGACAATGCGGGTAACTGGCATAGTCCGTGCGTCGTTCTCAGGAATGCGGATTATGCAACTGCCAACAGGGAATATGTTGTTGTCCGTATGGATAACTATGGTTGGGGTGACGGCTGGGAGCCTTGCCTCAAGACTGCAGACTGGATTTTTGACGGAACTTATTTCCAGGACAACATCAACGGTTCGCAGGTTGCCATCACTGTCACCAACAACGGCGACGGCACTGCCAGCATCCGCTATTTCGTGGTTTATGCAAGTGGCGAAGAGCATTTCCAGCATTATGACAATATCCCCGTCAACAGTGATGACCTTACGTTCGCCATCGTTACGGAGGCTTCGTATCTTGTCTTTGACTAATTAAAAGAGAATCGTTATGAAACATACATTTACGACATTATTACTCTTCTGCCTCATGGCAACGGCTCCGTTGGCGGCAAACGCAAGCGATGCTTCTGCGGCGGCTAAGGCTCAGCCGGCAGACAATGTGACAGTCTCTGGAAAGGTCATTGATGATTTCGGAGAGCCGGCAATGGGTGCCGGCGTCCTCGTCAAAGGCACGACACAGGGAACCACCACTGATATCGATGGAAATTTCACACTCAGCGTTCCAACAGATGCTACGCTCCAGGTTTCCGCCCTCGGCTATGAAACCCTTGAAGTTGCAGTTCTCGGGCGTGCAGACCTCGGTACTCTTACCATCAAGACTGAAAACATACTTCTCGAGCAGACTGTAGTCATCGGCTATGGTTCACAGAAGAAGGTCGACCTCACCGGTTCCGTGGCAATCGTCGATGCAGACGAGATGAAGAAGGTGTCAAACAGCAACATTTCCACAATGCTTGAAGGAAAGGTTGCCGGTGTGCAGATTACTTCTGACGGTCAGCCCGGTGCCGACCCCGCGGTAAGGATCCGCGGTTTGGGCAGCTTCGGTGACACCAGCCCTCTCTACGTTGTGGACGGTGTTCCTATGGGAACCACAATCCGCGACTTCTCTCCCAACGACATCGAGACCATCCAGGTACTCAAGGATGCATCCGCAGCCGCCATCTACGGTTCACGTGCAGCCAACGGTGTGATCATCATCACCACCAAGAGCGGTAAGAAGAACCAGAAGATCAAAATCGACTACTCCGGATATTTCGGTGTCGACCAGATCAGAAAAGGTGTATACAACGTGATGAATGCCGAAGACTTCGGCAAATACACCCGTATGGCTTACGACAACAATGCGCTTGACTTCCCTGCCGGATATGATACGGAGAGCCCCTTGTATCTTGACCCCGCCAAGTACAACACCGACTGGTTCAAGGCGATGTTCAAGACCGGTATTCGTCACAATCACAACATCAACCTTTCCGGCGGTGGAGAGAAGAGCACCTACAACGTCGGTCTCGACTACTTCAGCCAGAGGGGTACGCTTCGCGGTTCAGGTCCCGACTTCGACCGTTTCACTGCCCGCGTGAACAATACGATGGATATAAAGTTCATCAAGCTTCGTACGGGTATCGTATATTCTCACAGCTCACAGAACAATTTATCCTTGAGCAACGCCAACGAATATGTGCAGGGTCTTTACGGCCAGCAATATCCCGTTATGGCATCGGCGCTTATTATGCCTCCCAGCATACTTGCCTACGACGAGAGCACCTGGTGCCTCGATGACAAGATCGCCGCTGCATCCGAGTATTCATATGATTCATACGGATATGGTACGTACTACGACAAAATCCATGGTGACATCCGTATGACCAACCCCCTGCTTACAAACAACCTTCTTAAGAGGAAGTCCACTGTCGACCGTATCGTAGCGACAGGCTCTGCCAGCGTTGACCTGTTGGGAATGTTCGGTTACCACAATGATAACCACAAGCTCTCATACAACCTCAACCTTTCTTACAGCCGCACATATGCCAAGGACTTCACTTTCGTGTCAGCATTCATCCAAAGCAACACCAACTATCTGGACAAGAACAACGAGAACGTATCAGAGGGATACCGCAGCTACAGCGATGCTCTGATAGAGAACTACTTGACTTACGACGGAAAGTTCGGCCGCAGCCATATCAATGCTGTTGTCGGTTATACGTTCGAGCGTGAGGATTATCACACTCTTACAGGAAAGGGAGTTAACCTTCCCGAGCCTTATTACCTTCAGGTAAGCAACGGTACCACCAGGGATGCAGGCAGCTTCGAAAGCGAGCATGTGCTTACTTCATACATCGGCCGTATCAACTATGATTTCGACGGAAGATATCTCCTTCAGGCCACTGTGCGTCGTGACGGTTCCAGCCGCCTTTCTTCTGCCAACCACTGGGGCTGGTTCCCTTCATTCTCCGCAGGTTGGAGGATCGACAAGGAGAAATTCTTCAACGTTGACCGCAACCTTGTAAGTCTTCTGAAAGTCCGTGCCAGCTACGGTATTCTCGGCAATGAGAACATCGGTGACTACCAATATATGTCCACTATGGCCCGCGGCAACTACACTTACAGCTTTGCGGGTGAAAAGGTGACCGGTTCGGCAATTTCCGATTACGTTAACACTGCCATCAAGTGGGAGAAGAAAAAGACTCTCGACATAGGTATCGACTATGCGATGTTCGGTGGAAAGCTTGAGATCAACGCTGACTGGTATCAGGCTAAGTCAGAGGACCTTCTCTACAGTGTTCCCGTTCCCGCTGAGGCCGGTGCCACCAATGAATCTGTTACAATGAACGCCGCCACGATGGTCAACACAGGCTTTGAGCTTGCCGCCTCATACCATAATTATGACAGGGAACTCAAATATGATATCTCTGCAAACATCACCCTTCCCAAGAACAAGGTGACTTCCCTGGGAATGGGCGAGACTTCAAGGATTGACGGTTACTGCAAAACGGAAGTGGGCAGCGAAGTCGGCCGTTTCTACGGCTGGGTTTGCGATGGAATCTTCCAGAGTCAGGCGGAAATCGACAACAACACCAACGCTGCCGGCAAACACGTTGAGCAGCAGGGTGCACAACCCGGTGACGTAAGGTATGTCGATGTGAACAACGATGGCCAGATAACCGACGCTGACCAGACCATCATCGGCAGCGGAATGCCGAAAGTTCAGTACGGTCTCAGCTTCCGTCTCGAATACAAGGGCTTCGATCTCTATGTTTCGACTTACGGAGCGGCAGGCCACAAGGTCCTCGATGAGGTTGACAGGATTCTGCACAGTTCATACGGAGTGACCAACAAGAGCGCCGACCTGCTCAACGCCTGGACTCCCGAAAACACGAACACAAGTGTTCCGGCGGTTTACTACAAAGCCAACGGCTCAGTTACCAATGACTATTTCTCTGAGCGCTTCCTTCAGAACGGAGCATATTGGAAGATTGCAAACATCGAGTTGGGATACAACTTCAATGACAAGCTATTCGGCGGATATCTGAACAATGTACGTCTTTACCTGTCAGCACAGAATGTTGCCACAATAAGCAAATACAGAGGATATAACCTCGACTACGCCGGCGGCACGTTCACTCCGGGCTTCAACTACTGCTCATATCCCGCACCAATGACCTTTATGATCGGAGCGAAACTGTCATTCTAATTGTCAAACATTGAAAAAATATGATTATGAAAAAAATATCAATAGCTCTGGCAATATTTGCGGCACTCTGCCTGACAGTCTCTTGCGACAAACAGCTGGATGTCGTTAATCCCAACAACCAGACGACATACGACTTCGGAAATACGGAGGCTGATCTCAACGAGGCCGTTATTGCCTGCTACAACAGAATCCGTCTGGAGGGTACCTATTCGCGTGTCGGTTACACTATGGACGCGGTACGCGGGGACGAGGTATGGAACTCTTCTCAGATATGGTACCTCGAATATGATAACCTCAACGCCCCTGCAACCATAGATATAGGTGGTCTGTGGATGTGGCGTGATGCATACCACGTTGTGAACCGCTGCAATTTCGTTCTTTCGAAAGTGGATGGCGCGAACCTCAGCGATGACTCATATTCCAAGATCAAGGGGCAGGCCCTTTTCCTCAGGGCGCTAGCCTACTATGAGCTCAGCACATATTACCAGAATGTGCCCCTCTACACAAGTTATGAGGACTACTCTTCACTTGAGACCATCTACGCTCCCTGCTCGACTCAAGACGAAGTATTCGACCAGATTGAAGAGGACCTTGTTGAGGCTATGATCCTGCTTCCTTCCCGCGATGCGGGCGGCGAATGGGCGAAAGGACGCGCCACCTGCGGTGCCGCTGCCGGTTATTATGCCCGTGCCCTTATGTTCCGTCATAAATTCGACGAAGCTCTTGAGATCCTGAAGGACATTATCTCCGGTGTGTATGGAAAGTATATGCTTATGGCAGATTACGGTGACAACTTCCGTGAGGGCACGGCTTACGAGAACAATGCGGAGAGCCTGTTCGAAGTTCAGTTCCTGGATTATGGAATGGGTGGAACGGATGAGGAATGGACTCCCGTCAACATAAGCAAGAATTCTACTCAGGGGCATGCAGTAGAGTCCAACTACGGTTCCGGAGCGCTCGGCAGTTGGGGTGATCTGGCTGTTTCTCCATGGCTCTACAACCTGTTTAAAGCAGAAAAATGCACCGATGGAGGACTTGACCCCCGTCTCTACTGGACTATCGTATCCTATGAACCCGAATACAGTTCCTACACAGGAGCCAAGACGGCAGCATATCCTGGCGGTGACCCTCGCAGCAATATTGTCTATATGAATGAGATTACTGCGACACCTGTCGCCAACACTCAGAACGGAGGCGTGTCAATCGCCAAATTCACGAATGCACGCAACAATATCTACAGCACTATCGTTACCGGCCTTCACTGCGGTGTGAACCTCAGGTTGATGCGTTACAGCGATGTACTTCTTCGTGCCGCCGAGTGCGAGAACGAGATCAGCGGTCCTACGGCTCAGGCTATAGAGTGGATCAATCAGGTACGTCGGCGTGCAGCTCTCCCCGATTTGGAACTTGAGGACTTCAACACCGCAGACAAGCTCTTCGAGCAGATTGCCAACGTTGAACGTCCGAAGGAGTTCGGCTGCGAGAACGGACGAGGAATAGACCTCATCCGTTGGGGCTTCTTCTATGACAGCGCCCGTCTGGATCAGATCAAACAGCATAGTTGCTATATGCTTGACGGAACACCTTCAACAGTGGAACTCACCATTGATACTGCCAGTGACTATTCCTACAAGTATTATAACAAGGGACATGAGTATTTCCCCATTTTCCAGGGAACTCTCAATGCCAATCCCAACGTGACAGGCAACTCGGCAAACAACAGCACGGACAACGGCGAAGCATTCCGCGCCAAAGGCTGGACGGTCCGTCCCGTAGTTGAACTCTAGTTATTGGTTCAAACGTATATTTGAGTTAATTTTGCGGAGACGGATAGCGTCTGACTATCCGTCTCCGTTCAATTTAAGAAAAGAATGAAAGCAGCAGAAATTACCAGACATTTTGCATCCTGCGCATTGTTTCTGGCCCTTACCTCCTGCGGAGGGGATAATAACATAACGCCTGACCCCAAACCTGTACCTCCGACAGATAAGGTTGTAGTGGAAGTTCCGGCGGTTTCCGCTGTAGGTTCGACAGAAGTCACACTATCTTCAGGCTACACTGCCGATGGCGTGGCGATTACGCGTAAAGGCTTCTGTTACAGCACTTCATCAGGCCCTACGCTTTCAGACAAGGTGGCGGCCTGCAAAGAGGATGACTTCAAGGCCACACTCACCGGCCTTAAAGCCGACACCGAATACTATGCCCGTGCATATGTGATGAGTTCTGAGAACAAGACATACTATTCGACCGAGAAAACCTTCAGGACGAATGCTGCAAGCGGCCTGGACGACTACACGGCTCCGTCATATCCGGACGATTACAGATCCATGGCCGACTGGAGCAAGAGAAACCAGTGGAATCTTGCCAATGTGCACGACCCTACTGTCTGCCTCGCTGAGGACGGATATTATTACATGTATCAGACCGATGCCTCTTTCGGCAACGCCCACGCCGGTCATGGTCATTTCCACGGTCGCCGTTCGAGGGACCTCATTAACTGGGAATATCTTGGCGGAACGATGCCGTCGCTTCCCGGTTGGGTGATGCCCAAACTCAATGAGATAAGGAAGGCTATGGGCCTGCCCGACTCCGGAGCAAAAGAGGCCGACTTCGGCTACTGGGCTCCCTGTGTGAGGAAGGTACGCAACGGTCTATACAGGATGTATTACAGCATAGTGGTGCCGGGATACATTGATGCAAAGAAAACCAGCTGGGGCGAACGTGCCTTCATCGGTCTAATGGAGACGTCCAATCCTGCGGACAACGGCAGCTGGGTGGACAAGGGATATGTCATCACCAACGCTTCGGACAAGCAGCTCAATTTCTACGTCAACCCCACAGCCTGGGAGAGCTGCTATTTCAGATGGAACGCCATAGATCCGTCATACATCATCACTCCGGAAGGGGAGCATTGGCTCATCTACGGCAGTTGGCACAGCGGGCTTGTAGCTGTCCAACTGGATGCCGGGACAGGAAAGGTCAAAGCCGAGCTGAAGAATCCCTGGGGCAATGTATCGGACATCGCCGCATACGGAAAGCGCATTTATACGAGGCTCAGCACCAGCCGCTGGCAGGCTTCGGAAGGGCCTGAAATAATATATCGCGACGGCTGGTACTATCTTTTTATAGCTTATGACGGACTGGACGTTCCGTACAGCACCCGCGTGGTCCGTTCCAGGAAAGTGGACGGTCCGTATGAGGATATGTACGGTACCGAGGTCAGCGAAGCTGGAGGGGATGCCTATCCCATCCTCACGCATCCCTACAAGTTTATGAAAGGCAATGGATGGGTAGGTATAAGCCATTGTGCCGTGTTCGATGACGGCAAGGACAACTGGTACTATTCATCCCAGGCCAGGTTCCCCAATGACGCAGGGGGTGTCGCTCCTAATGCGGTAATGCTGGGACACGTGCGTCGCATAGTGTGGACTTCCGACGGGTGGCCGCTCGTTCTGCCGGAACGCTATGGTGCCGTGCCGCAGGTGGCCATCAAAGAATCTGACATTGTCGGAAAATGGGAACATATAGATCTCAGTTACAAATACGCCGAACAGAGAACAGCCGTGGAGATGGAACTTGCCGCGGATCATACCATAAGTTCAGGCCCCTGGAAAGGAGGCAAATGGTCTTATAGCGAAGATTCGCAAATTCTTACGGCCAACGGCGTGACCCTGTATCTGTATAGGGAAACGGATTGGGAGGCTTCTCCTCGCACACACACTATAGTTTATGCAGGTCTTGGAAACCACAAGACCTATTGGGGTAAGAAAATCGTCTTCTGCTGGAACCAGCCGAAATCGGCGAATCCTCCGGTCTGAATGGTGGAATAACAGAACAGGGCGCTTCTGTAGCCCGTGAACAGGTCGAGCGTGAACTTCATATCAAGCGTATGGTTCACGCTTGTCCATTTAATACCGTCAAGGGAGTAGCGGAATTCCGCCTTGTCCCGGGTGAAGTCATAGTCCACGCCGAGTTGAACCCTTTTCGCCTTGATTTTTTTCCTGTAGACAGTCTCAGTCCTCCATTTCCCCCTGCCTTCCGGAACGGTTTGTTTCACTGAAATCCACCGGGCCCCGAGGGAATCGACCTCCACGCCTATGCAGCAGTTCCGGCTCTGGAAAGCGCAGATGCCGGCATAGTCGCCATTGCGCAGCCCTGAAGCATCCAGGAGGACCTTGCTTCTGCAGGCAGGGCCGACCGTCCTTTGGGTGAGGGTGTTGCGGGCATCCATTATGGACGTGGCTGTCTGACCGGTGGCAAGCCGCAGCCATCCGCGCCTGTCCGTAAGCGACCAGCATCCGTCGAGAGGCTTGTGGTTCCATTGCCATACGAGTTTCAGCTTGTCACTGTCGAATTCGTCCGAGGCCCATACATAGTCCGTGCCGCACTCCGGCAATCTGTGGGTGAAACTTTTTTCCGGCACCCCGTCCGCCCCCATCATCGGCCAGCCGTCGGCCCAGGTGACGCGCTGCAGGGTGGGAATACGGCCGACAGCACCGTGGTCCTGGAACATTATTGCATACCAGTCCCCGTCAGGTGTGTCCACGATGGCGCCCTGCGCCACTCCGTCCCTCCTTCCGTCAAATGCCCCCTGCAGCACCGTGCGGCTTTCGTACGGGCCCAGCAGATTCTTCGATCTCCAGCAGGTTTCCGTCCTGACACCGTTCCAGGGCCAGTCTATAACCAGAATGTAGTAATAGTCGCCTATGTGGTAGAAATGCGAACCCTCGGAACGCAGCATATATCCTTCGGATGGAGTCCGGAGCAGCAGCTGGTGTATCCCGCCTTCCTTCAGCGCCGATCCGTCGGGCTCGAGTTCGTCGATGTAGAGGTCTCCGTTGCCATATACGGAATACAGCCTTCCGTCGTTGTCGAAAAGCAGTGAGGCGTCGTGCATCGTCAGGGGCAGTTTCGTGCGTGACCATTTTCCGTTTTCTATGTCATCCGTGGTGAAAAGGTAGCTGTTGTCCTTCTGGTCGTTTGCAATGAACAGCGCATAATAGACCCCGTCCGCATATCTGAGGGAGGTGGCCCACTGACCCTTGCCGTAGGCGTTGTGTCCGTTGCGCAGGTTGTAGTTGTCGTCGTCTTCCAGGCAGTCGTATATGTAATTCACGATTTCCCAATGTATCAGGTCGTTCGAGTGCATTATGGGCGCACCCGGGCAGTAGTACATCGTGGTGCTGACCATATAGTAGTCTTCTCCTACCCTGATGACGTCATTGTCGGGGATGTCTGTATATGTAAGAGGGTTGGTCCAGGAGCATAGCACCAGCACTGCGGCCGCCAGAAATATTGTACGTTTCATTCAAATATTGTTAAAATTGTTCAAAATCAGTCCGCTTGCGGAAATATGTGCCCAATTTAACAATAATTTATTAAATTTGTAAAGATAGGAATACATAGAAACAAATTACGCATATGAAAAAACTGAACATCATCCTGGCGTCGCTTTCCTGCCTGATTGCAGGGACGGCATCCGCCCAGATCAAGAGCACGGTGCATCTGCACGAAAACGCCGCTGATGGCACCATCATTCCCAAGGAAATCTACGGACAGTTCTCCGAACATCTCGGAGGCTGCGTCTACGGCGGCCTGTGGGTTGGTCCCGAATCCGAGATTCCCAATGTCGACGGTTACCGTCTTGACGTGTTGAACGCCCTGAAGGAACTCAAGGTTCCGGTATTGCGCTGGCCCGGCGGATGTTTTGCCGACGACTATCACTGGATGGACGGCATAGGTCCCAAGGAGAAACGTACAAAGATTGCCAACAACAACTGGGGCGGTACCATGGAGGACAACAGCTTCGGTACCCACGAATTCCTCAATCTTTGCGAAAAGCTGGGCTGCGAGCCTTATATCAGCGGCAATGTCGGAAGCGGCACCCCCGAGGAACTTGCAAAATGGGTTGAGTATATGAATTCCGACGCTCCCAGCACGGTGGCCGATATGCGCCGCGCGAACGGCCGTCAGGAGCCCTGGCACGTGAAATACCTCGGCATAGGCAACGAGGCCTGGGGCTGCGGCGGAAATATGGTTCCCGAATATTATTCCGCCCTTTTCCGCAGATATACCACCTATACCCGCGACTACAAGGGCGAGCGCCTCTACAAGATAGCTTCCGGCGCTTCCGACTATGATTACAACTGGACGGAGGTATGTATGAAAGCCATCGGAGCCAGAATGGACGCGATTGCCGTTCACTACTACACAGCTTTCGGATGGGCTCCCGGCGCAAAAGGCTTCGCCACGAACTTCGACAGCGACAGTTACTACAAGACTCTCAGCAAGGCCTGCGGCATAGAGCCCTGCATACAGAAGCACATTTCCATAATGGATCAGCTGGACCCCGGTCATCACGTGGATCTTCTCGTGGATGAGTGGGGCACCTGGTGGGAGGTTGAGCCCGGTACGAACCCCGGTCACCTTTTCCAGCAGAGCACCATGCGTGACGCGATGGTGGCCGCTCTCTCCCTGAATATCTTCCAGAAATACACCAAGCGCATCAAGATGGCCAATATAGCCCAGGTAGTCAACGTGCTTCAGTCAATGATACTCACCAAGGGCAATCAGATGGTGCTTACCCCCACTTATCACGTGTTCAATATGTACAAGGTGCACCAGGATGCGGAGTTCGTTCCCGTCGAGACTGCGGCTCCCGCTCCCTCCTGGGGTGAATTCGGCGCCATACCCGCCCTCAGCGTATCGGCTTCCCGCAAGGATGGCGTGATGCACGTATCCCTCGTAAATCCCTCTCTCGACAAGAGCCAGACCGTGACCCTCGACTGGGATGCCTTCAAGGCCGGCGCCAAGGTAAGCGGCGTTATCCTTAACGCAAAGGACATACACGACTTCAACGACTTCGGCAAGGAAGCCAAGGTCGCGAACAAGGAATTCACGGGTATAAAGAAGAATGCCAAGGCTGTGGTGGTGGAACTTCCCGCAGCTTCAATAGTAACCCTCGAAATCAAATAGCGTAAAATATGAAAAAGTATCTGTCAATTCTTGCGGGAGCCTGCATCCTTGCCTCCTGCTGCGGTGGAAAGCAGGACGGGCTGACCAAATCCGGTCTTGACCCCAAGAACTTCGTAGACGAGTACAACGGTATCCCAACCGCTCTCTACACCATCACAAATGAAAACGGAATGGAGGTGTGCGTCACCAACTTCGGCGGACGCGTGGTCTCCATAATGGTACCCGACAGGAACGGCGAGTTCAAGGATGTGGTGCTCGGCTTCGACAAAGTCAGCGACTATTTCCCCATGAACCATTTCTCCGATTTCGGTGCTGCCATAGGCCGTTATGCCAACCGTATCGGCGGTGGCAAGCTCACAATCGACGGCAACGAGTACCAGCTTCCCTGCAATGACAACCGCGTCAACTGCCTCCACGGAGGTTTCACCGGCTGGCAGTATCAGGCCTATGAACTGGTCGAGGCCGATCAGACCCACGTAAAACTGGTGATGAACTCTCCTGCAGGAGACAACAACTTCCCCGGTGCAGTGACGGCCTACGTCACCTATACCGTGACCGAGGACAACCGTCTGGACATCAGCTATGAGGCCACCACGGATGCTCCGACTGTCATCAATATGACCAACCATTCATATTTCAACCTTTCCGGCGATCCCGCAAACCACAGCATCTGCGAGGACCGTCTGTTCATCAATGCGGAATCATACACCCCTACGGACAAACTTCTCATCCCCACTGGAGAGATTGCCAGCCTTGAGGGTACCCCTCTCGATTTCAGACTTCCCCAGACCATAGGTGACAGGATAGACAACGATTTCGAGGCATTGAATTTCGCCGGGGGATACGACCACAACTGGGTTCTGTCCGACACTGACGAGCTGGTTCCCGACGCCATCCTTTCCTGCGAGGCCACCGGCATAACGATGACCGTTTTCACCAACGAGCCCGGCATCCAGGTCTATACCGGAAACTTCCTGAACGGAACCCTGACCGGCAAGAACGGCGTCACCTACAACCGGAGGGCCGGCATATGCCTGGAATCCCAGCATTTCCCCGACAGCCCCAACAGGCCCGAATGGCCCAGCACGGTACTTCGTCCCGGAGAGACATACAAGAGCCATTGCGTCTTCGCATTTGATGTAGAAAAATAAAAAATACAAGATATGAACGTTTTTGAAGCTATTGCCGGCTCAGGATTCCAGATAGTGGATCTGGTAATCGTTCTGATTTACCTGTGCCTGCTTATTTTCCTCGGCCTCTTCCTGGGCCGTACCAAGAAAGGCGAACAGAAGAGTACCAGTGACTACTTCCTCGCAGGCAACACTCTGACCTGGTGGGCAGTCGGCGCATCGCTCATTGCGGCCAACATCTCCGCCGAGCAGTTCATAGGAATGTCAGGAACAAGTTATGCGGACGGCATAGCCACCGCGGCTTACGAGCTGATGGCAGCCGTGACGCTCATCGTCATAGGCAAGTTCCTGCTTCCCATTATGCTCAAACGCAAGATTTTCACCATTCCGCAGTTCCTGCGCGAACGCTACAATGACGGTGTGGGCCTTGCATTCTCCATTCTGTGGCTCTTCCTTTACGTATTCGTAAATCTTACGTCCGTAGCCTGGCTGGGTGCCCTTGCCATCGAGCAGATACTCGGTCTTCAGGGCGTGTCCATCGCGATAGGAAGCATCACGATATCGATGAGGATGGTGATAATACTCCTTCTGTTCATCATTGCAGGCACATATTCCATCTACGGAGGTCTTGCTTCAGTTGCCTGGACTGACGTGCTCCAGGTCACCTTCCTCATTGTCGGCGGACTTGTGACGGCAGTGTTCGCTCTCAGCGCCGTTGGTGGCGGTGAAGGCGTGCTCGCAGGTCTTGGCAACATCTTCACCGACCTGACTTCAGGAGAACATCTCAATGACAGCCACCTCCATCTGGTAATCCAGGAAAGCCACGGAGCCAGCGCATTCGCAAACGTTCCCGGTATAGCCGCCGTAGTAGGTGGCGTATGGCTCACCAACCTCGGTTACTGGGGCTTCAACCAGTACATCATCCAGAAAGGCCTTGCAGCCAAGAGCACCGCTGAGGCTCAGAAGGGTCTGATCTTCGCAGGTTTCCTGAAGATCCTCATCCCCTTCATCGTGGTTCTTCCCGGTGTGTGCGCATACTACATTTCTCTCCATCCCGAGATTGCGGAAGGCCTCAAGGGTTCCATCACGGTGGCTGACGATGCCTATCCCTGGCTGGTGCGCAACTTTACTCCCGTCGGAGTGAAGGGTCTCACCTTCGCCGCTCTTGCAGCAGCCATCATATCATCCCTTGCTTCCATGTTCAACAGCACTTCCACGCTGTTCACTATGGATATCTACAAGAAATATATCGATAAGAACGCCGGTGACCGCAAACTTGTGAACGTGGGCCGTATCACTTCCCTCAGCGCCCTTGTCATAGCCGCCATCGCAGTGAAACCCCTTCTCGGAGGTCTTGACCAGGCATTCCAGTACATACAGGAGTATTCAGGTTTCATATATCCCGGTATTATCACCGTATTCGGCCTCGGACTGCTGTGGAAACGCGCTTCGGGGAAGGCCGCCGTATGGACAGCCATCGCCACAATCCCTCTGGGAGTATGCTTCAAGCTGTTCCTCGGTGACGTTCCTTTCCAGTTCCGTGCCGGCTATATCTTCATGATACTGCTCGCGATGTTCGTAATCATTTCCCTTGCCGACAGCAAGAAGAGCGAGGCTTGCGAGCTTCCTTCAGAGGCGGACCGCAAGGATATGCTCAAGTGGTGCAGGATACTCGGCGGAGCCGGTGCATTCTTCATCCTTGCAGCTGCAGTCGTCGTCATATGGGGAGCCTGCCTTCCTGCCGGTACCAGCCCGGAGACAAACGTTATTGCATATCTCAACGACATAGGATTCCAGGCGTTCTTCTTCTTCGGAGTTCTCGTCGGATGTTCGGCAATATGGCTCTACAGCAATGCCAATGACAAGCTGCGCGACCACAAGGCCCTGCCCGTGGACCTCAGTCTGTTCCATACGACCAAGGGCTACGGCATAGGCGGTGCGCTTATCATTGCCATCGTAGCCATCATCTACGTAGTGCTCTGGTAGTATGCTGGAAGAATTGAAGAAAAAGGTTTGCCAGGCCAACCTTGACCTTGTCAAACACGGTCTTGTCATATTCACCTGGGGCAACGTGTCCGCCATAGACCGCAGCAGCGGCCTGGTGGTCATAAAGCCCTCGGGTGTAAGCTATGACAATATGAAGCCCGGGGATATGGTGGTCGTCGATCTCGACGGAAAAGTGGTGGAAGGGGATCTGAATCCCTCGTCCGACACTCCCACCCATCTGGTCCTCTACAGGGCTTTTCCTGAAATAGGCGGAGTTGTGCATACACATTCCACCTTCGCCACAGCCTGGGCTCAGGCCGGTCTGGATATTCCCAATATAGGAACGACACATTCCGACTATTTCCACGAGGACATTCCCTGCACGCGCAGTATGAAGAAGTCGGAGGTTTTCGGGGAATACGAGAAGGAGACAGGGAATGTCATAGTCGAAAGCTTCAGGAATATGAACCCGATGGACACCCCTGCGGTTCTGGTGAGGAACCACGGGCCTTTCGCCTGGGGAACCGATGCAGACAACGCCGTTCACAATGCCGTTGTCCTGGAACAGGTTGCCAAGATGGGTTTCGTGTCGATGTCCCTCAACCTTTCGACTCTTGACATCGTGAACCACAAGCCATCCATGAACCGTCATCTGATTGAAAAGCATTACAGCCGCAAGCACGGCCCCAATGCATATTACGGACAAAAGAAGAAACAATAACGATATGAGCAAAGCATTTGAAAATATGGAACTCTGGTGGATTACCGGAGCCCAGCTTCTGTACGGAGGCGAAACAGTCAAGATAGTTGACGCCCACTCGAAAGAGATGGTCGAAGGCCTGAATGCAGGCGGTATCATACCTGTAAAGGTGGTGTACAAGGGTACGGCAAACTCTTCCAAAGAGGTTGAGGCCATTATGAAAGAGGCGAATAACGAGACCAAATGTGTGGGTGTAATCACCTGGATGCACACTTTCTCTCCCGCCAAGATGTGGATAAAGGGTCTGCAGGCTCTGCAGAAACCTATGCTGCATTTCCATACCCAGTATAATGCCGAGATTCCCTGGGATACAATGGATATGGACTTCATGAACCTGAACCAGTCCGCTCACGGCGACCGTGAATTCGGCCATATCTGCGCCCATCTGCGCAAGCCCCGCAAAGTCGTTTCAGGTTACTGGAAAGACGAGAAACCCCAGAAATCTATCGCCGTATGGGCCCGCGTGGCCGCTGCCTGGGCCGATTCAAGGGATATGAGGATACTCCGCTTCGGCGACCAGATGAACAACGTTGCCGTTACCGACGGCGACAAGGTTGAGGCTGAGGTCCGTCTGGGCTATCATATCGACTACTACCCCGTTTCGTCCCTTATGGATTATTTCCGCAAGGTGACCGATGCCGAAGCTGAGGCGCTTGTGGAGGAATATAAGAAGAGTTATGACATCGTTATCGGCGAGGAGGGCGAGAAGGAATACTGGCTGCGCGTGAAGAATGCCGCCAAGGCCGAAATCGCCATACGCCGCGTGCTCAAGGACGAGGGCGCCAAGGGCTTCACCACAAACTTCGACGACCTTGGAGGCGCTGACGTCAACGCTCCCGACTTCCTCGGTTTCGACCAGATACCCGGTCTCGCTTCACAGCGTCTGATGGCCGAGGGCTACGGTTTCGGTGCCGAAGGCGACTGGAAATCAGCCGCCCTGTACCGCACGGTATGGTTCATGACCCAGGGCTTGCCCACGGGCTGCTCTTTCCTCGAGGACTATACGCTTAACTTCGACGGTGAGCGCAGCGCCATACTTCAGAGCCATATGCTGGAGGTCTGCCCTCTGGTTGCAGCCGACAAGCCTCGTCTCGAAGTCCATTTCCTGGGTATAGGCATACGCAAGGCCCAGACCGCACGACTGGTATTCAATTCCAAGACAGGTAACGGCGTGACAGCCACGGTCATAGACCTCGGCAACCGTTTCCGTCTCATCGTGAACGATGTGGAGTGCATCAAGCCGAAACCCCTGCCCAAACTTCCCGTGGCCAACGCCCTGTGGATACCGAAGCCCAACTTCGAGATCGGCACGGAAGCCTGGATACTTGCAGGCGGAACGCATCACTCCTGCTTCTCTTATGACATAACCCCCGAATATTGGGAGGATTATGCTGAGATAGCCGGCATCGAGATGCTGCATATCGATGCGAACACCACGATTTCAGCTTTCAAGCAGGAAATGCGCACCAATGAAGTCTATTATATGTTGAACCGCGCTGTTTCAATGTAATATGGATACAAAGACTTATATTGAACAGGGAAGAGCCGTACTCGGAATCGAGTTCGGCTCGACCCGTATTAAGGCCGTTCTTATCGACGGTGACCACAATCCCATCGCACAGGGCGGACATACTTGGGAGAACAAGCTTGAAAACGGCCTGTGGACCTATAGCCTTGACGACATCTGGAATGGCCTGCAGGACTGCTATGCCGAACTCAGAAAGGATGTGAAGAAGCGTTACGGCGTGGAACTGGAATCTTTTTCCGCGATAGGCATAAGCGCAATGATGCACGGCTACCTGGCCTTCGACGCCGCCGGCAAACTGCTCGCTCCTTTCCGCACCTGGAGGAATACCAATACAGGAAAGGCTGCCCGTGAGCTTTCGGAACTTTTTGATTTCAACGTGCCCCTGCGCTGGAGCATATCCCATCTGTATCAGTGCATACTGGATGGCGAAAGCCACGTCAGGGACATTGCTTTCCAGACCACGCTGGCCGGCTATGTGCATTGGGCGCTGACCGGCGAGAAGGTGATAGGTGTCGGCGATGCGTCAGGAATGATTCCCGTTGATTCGCTTACCGGGACATATGATGCCGCTATGGTGGACAAGTTCAACGCGCTCGTCGCCCCCCGCGGCTACTCCTGGAAGCTTCAGGACATATTCCCTAAGGTTCTATCGGCAGGTGAAGCCGCAGGACGCCTCACCGAGGCCGGAGCGAAACTGATGGACCCGTCCGGTCATCTGAAGGCAGGAATACCGTTCTGCCCTCCCGAGGGTGATGCAGGCACCGGCATGGTGGCGACAAACTCAGTCCGCAAGCGTACAGGCAACGTTTCCGCCGGCACATCCTCATTCTCGATGATAGTCCTCGAAAAGGCGCTGTCAAGGCCTTACGAGGTGATAGATATGGTGACTACTCCCGATGGCAGCCCCGTGGCAATGGTCCATTGCAACAACTGCACATCCGAGATAAACGCCTGGGTGAACGTGTTCAAGGAATTCGAGACCCTTATGGGCAGAACCCCCGATGTCGGAGAATTGTACACGAAACTTTTCACCGCGGCTCTTGACGGAGACCCTGACTGCGGAGGAGTTCTTTCCTACAATTTCGTGTCTGGAGAACCCGTAATAGGACTGATGGAAGGCAAACCTGTGCTCATACACGACTCTCAGAGCCGTTTCAGCCTTTCCAATCTGATGCGCTCCCAATTGTACGCATCCGTGGCGGTGCTCAAACTGGGCAATGAGGTCCTGTTCGGGAAAGAGAAGGTGAAGGTCGACAGAATTACGGGGCACGGAGGCCTTTTCAAATCGACCACCGCCGGCCAGCGTGTGCTCGCCGCCGCCCTGAACTCGGCCATTTCCGTGATGGAGACTGCCGGTGAGGGCGGAGCCTGGGGAATGGCGCTGCTGGGTGCCTATATGGTTAACGGCGGCAACGGCCTGAATCTTGCGGACTATCTTGACGAAAAGGTGTTCAAGGGGAATGCCGGTGTCAGGGTCGAGCCGTCTGCACAAGACGTGCAAGGCTTCGACAAGTATATTGAATCTTATAAATCATCTCTTGAGATATTCAGCAATCTAAAATAAAACAGTATGGCAAACATTGAAACTTTGAAAAGGACCGCCACCCAGATACGACGTGACATAGTGCGTATGGTGAATATGGCCGGAAGCGGTCATCCGGGCGGATCACTCAGCTCGACGGACGTGGTTACCGCCCTGTATTTTTCAGTAATGAAACACGACCCCGCCACGTGGACCCGTGACAGCAAGGGTCAGGATGTGTTTATCCCTTCCGCAGGCCACCTTGCTCCCGTATATTACGCGGCTCTCGCGCGTGCCGGTTATTTCCCCGCAGCAGAGCTCGGCACTCTGCGCAAGTTCGGCAGCCGTCTGCAGGGACATCCCACTCCCAGCCACGGACTTCCCGGCGTCGTTCAGCCTTCAGGCTCGCTGGGACAGGGACTCGCCTGCGCCGCCGGCATAGCCCTCGGCAAGAAGCTTGACGGCGACCCCACACGCGTCTACTGCCTTCTCGGTGACGGTGAACAGGAGGAAGGCGAGATATGGGAGAGCGCCATTTTCGCCGCACATCACAAGATAGACAACCTCGTTGCCATCACCGACTGGAACTGCAAGCAGATTGACGGTGACATCAACGACGTGGCCGGAATGGGTGACCTTCAGGCCAAATGGGCGGCTTTCGGATGGGAGACCGTTGTGGTTGACGACGGAAACGATATGGAATCCATACTCAAGGCTTTCGACAAGGCCGCCACTGTAAAGGGCAAACCGGTTATGATACTTCTCCACACGGAGATGGGTCACGGCATAGACTTTATGGCAGGCAAGCACGGATGGCACGGAAAGGCTCCCAAGGCCGAAGAGGTGGCCGTTGCCCTGGAGCAGCTGGAAGAAACACTTGGAGATTTTTAACAGGAGGACACTATTATGACAGAATACAAAATACTTGACAACAAGGACACCCGCAGCGGATTCGGTGCAGGTCTGGTCGTTGCAGCGGGCAAGAATCCCGCAGTGGTAGGCCTCGTCGCCGATCTTACACCTTCATTGAAGATGGGTGACTTCGCAAAACAATATCCCGAACGTTTCTATGAGTGCGGAATCGCCGAGGCAAATATGGCAGGCGTAGCCGCGGGCATGGCCATAACCGGCAAGATTCCCTTCATCGGTTCATTCGCCGAATTCGTTTCCGGACGTATATATGACCAGGTCCGTCAGGAAATCTGCTACGGACATACAAACGTGAAGATAGCCTCTTCCCACGCCGGTATCACCCTCGGTGAGGACGGTGCCACACACCAGACGATGGAGGACGTCGCCCTTATGCGCGCCCTGCCCGGAATGACCGTGGTGGCCCCCTGCGACTACAACCAGGCAGTTGCCGCTACAGTTGCCGCCGCCGAATATGAAGGCCCCGTTTACCTGCGTTTCGGACGCCCGGTGGTTCCCGTATTCACCGCTCCCGACCAGAAGTTCGAGATAGGCAAGGCCTATGTGATGAACGAGGGCAAGGACGTGACCATCCTGTGCTACGGCCATCTGGTATGGCCCTGCCTCCAGGCAGCGGCTCTGCTTGAGAAGGAAGGCGTAAGCGCCGAGGTCATCAACGTCGCCACCATCAAGCCTCTCGACACCAAGACCATATTCGCGTCACTCGCCAAGACCGGCCGTTGCGTGATATGTGAGGAACACAACCTCGCGGGCGGACTCGGAGAGGCCGTATGCGCCGCCCTTGCCGAAGATGGCAGGGCCTGCAGGGTGAAACTTCTCAACGGAGGTGACCGCTGGGGCGAATCAGGAACCCCTGCGGAACTGATGAACGATTACAACTATACTCCCGAATATATTGCAGGACTCTGCAAATAGGGGTTAAAGGACGTAGTCTCTGACGTCGGAGGCCGTGATGCGGCCGGAAGACAGAATCATAAGTCGCTCGACAACATTGCGCAGCTCGCGTATGTTGCCGGGCCACTTTTTTTCCGTCAGAAGCGCCATTGCCTCATCGTCCACTTCCAGCCTGGACATTCCGGATTCTTCCGAAATCTGGTTCTGGAAATAATCCACAAGCAGGGGGATGTCATCCTTCCTTTCGTCCAGGGCGGGTACGTTTATGACTATTACCGCCAGGCGGTGGTATAGGTCTTCACGGAAATTACCCTTCTCGATTTCCTCGATCAGATTCTTGTTGGTGGCTGCAATCACACGCACGTCCACATTTATGTCCTTGTCGCTGCCGACTCTGGACAACTTCTTCTCCTGCAGGACACGCAGGACCTTTGCCTGGGCCGCCAGGGACATGTCCCCTATCTCGTCAAGGAAAAGCGTGCCTCCGTCCGCCTGCTCGAACTTCCCCTTGTGCTGCTTCACGGCAGAGGTGAACGAACCCTTTTCGTGTCCGAAAAGTTCGCTCTCGATAAGTTCCGACGGGATGGCCGCGCAGTTTACCTCTATATATGGCATTGCGCTGCGCGGACTGCTCTGCCACAGATTCCTGGCAACCAGCTCCTTGCCGGTTCCGTTTGCTCCGCACACCAGAACGCGTGCGTCCGTGGGAGCCACCTTTGCTATGATTTCCTTTATATGGTCTATCGCCGGTGACTTTCCTATCATATCGGCGCCGTAAACTTTCCTTTTCAGGACTTTTGTCTGGGAAACCAGACTTGTCCTTTCGGAAGCATTGCGTATCGTGATGAGAGTACGGTTCAGGTCCAGAGGCTTGGGTATGAAATCGAACGCGCCTTTCTTTATGCAGTCCACGGCAGTCTCTATGTCTCCGTGCCCGGAGATCATCACGATGGCCGAGTCCGTGCCGGATTCCACCAGTTTGTCCAGCACTTCAGTACCGTCCATCTGTGGCATCTTGATATCGCAGAAAATAACGTCAAAATGCTGCTTGTCAGCCTTTTCCAGTCCTTCGGGACCGTTCTCGGCAACCTCCACTTCATAACCTTCATCCCTGAGGATCTCTCCCAGGGAACCGCGCACCGAACGCTCGTCGTCGATAATGAGTATATTCATACTGTAAAGTTATTTTTTCAAAGTTAGCATATTTTTTCTATTTTTGTCAATCTCAGACAATGTATGAGAAATCCATCATAATCGCCATAGACGGCTTCAGCAGTACGGGGAAGAGCTCCTTCGCCAAGCGCATAGCCCGTGCCTATGGCTTCCTGTACCTTGACAGCGGGGCTCTGTACAGGGCTGTGACGCTTTTTGCGATGGAAAACGGTTTCATCTCCGACGGAAGCATCGATGTTGCCGGGCTCCAGCCTTTCCTGGGTGACCTCAACATCCATTTCGAATATTCGCAGAAGGAGGGCCGCAGCCTTACGTATATGGGCGGGCGCAACGTGGAGGACGATATCCGCACCCTGCAGGTGTCAGGTTGCGTGAGCCTGGTGGCTTCCCAGCGCTACGTACGCAATTTCGTGGACGGGATACTGCGCGAGCACGGAAGGAATTCCAACGTAGTGATGGACGGAAGGGACATAGGCACCACGGTCTTCCCGGATGCCGGCGTGAAGATATTCATGACCGCAGACGTCGGAATAAGGGCTGCGCGCCGGGCCGCCGAATTGAGGGAGAAAGGCGAGGAATGCGACCTTGCCGCCGTCCTGAAGAACCTGCAGGAGAGGGACTACATCGACTCGCACCGCGAGGTTTCTCCGCTTGTGCAGGCTCCTGATGCCATAGTCCTGGACAACAGCCATATGACTTTCGATGACCAGATGCTCTGGATAGCGGACATCCTTAGGAAAAAATACGGTCTTGAACCCATTGCGGATGAAGGTTGAGATTGACAGCAACTCAGGTTTCTGCGGGGGAGTGATACGGGCCATCAGGAGTGCCGAGAACTTTCTCGCCACCCATCCGGAGGGAAGCCTCCACTCGCTTGGTGCGATAGTGCACAACGACTCCGAACTGGAGAGGCTCCGCTCCCTTGGATTGCGCTCCATCGATTACGCGACGCTTGAAAAGACCACCGAGGCAGACGGCAGGACACTTCTGATACGTGCCCACGGAGAGCCTCCGTCCACTTACAGGAAGGCGGAGCGTGCCGGATTCGGCATCGTGGATTGTACCTGTCCGGTGGTTCTTGAACTTCAGCGCAGCATACGCGAGGCTTATTCCGCTGCCGGACGGGAGGGCCGTGGCCGTCGGATATTGATTTTCGGCCAGATAGGCCATGCTGAAACTCTGGGCCTGCTTGGCCAGGTGAACGGAGATGCGGTGGTCATAGAGAATGCCGCCATGCTGGAGGAAGCCGTCAGGGACGGGAGAATAGACGTCACCAGGCCCGTGGAGATTTTTTCGCAGACCACCAAGAGTCCTTCCGATTATGCCGATATCTGTGCCAGGCTCGACGCCCTGGTGCCTGACATAAAGGTTCACAATACCATATGCACGCAGGTGGCCGCCCGCCAGAAGAATCTGGCCCGGTTCGCAGCCTCGCACGATGCGGTAATATTCGTTTCCGGCAAGTCTTCGTCCAACGGCAAGGTACTCAGCGCATTGTGCCGCCAGGTGAATCCCAGGACATATCATATAGAGTCCGCTTCTGAACTCGAGGCGTCCTGGTTCCATCCCGGGGACAGGGTCGGTGTATGCGGAGCCACCAGTACGCCGCGCTGGCTGTTGGAGGATGTGGCTTCCAAAGTGTTGGAGATTGGATAGAATTTTCCTATTTTTGTGAGCTATTTCGGCAAATTATAACAAATTCAATACATTTATGGCAACAACAGCTGATTTCAAAAACGGACTTTTCATCGATTACAACGGAAAACCCTGCTCAATCGTATGGTTCCAGCACGTTAAACCCGGCAAGGGCCCCGCTTTCGTGAAAACCAAACTCCGCAATCTGGAGAACGGCCGTATCCTCGAGAATACCTTCACGGCAGGTGCGCGCATAGACATCATAAACGTGGAGCGTCGCCCCTACCAGTTCCTTTACAAGGACGAGGACGGCTTCAACTTCATGCACGAGGAGACTTACGAGCAGATACACCTGGGCCACGACCTCGTCGATAATGCTGACCTTATGAAGGAGGGACAGCACGTCGAGATGATGTTCCACGTCGACAAGGACGATGAGCGCTGCCTTACCTGCGAACTTCCCACCTATGTCGAGCTTATGGTGACCTACACCGAGCCTGCAGTCAAGGGTGATACCTCAACCAATGCACTCAAGGAGGCCACTCTGGAGACAGGCGCCACCATAATGGTTCCCCTGTTCATCCACAACGATGAGCTCATTTCCGTCAACACTACCGACCGTTCATACGGCGGAAGGGTTGTGAAGTAGGCTACATCCTGTCTATTTTCAACTGCTGGATACTGAAACTGCCTCCCGAAGGGCAAGACACGAATATCGTGACTATGAAATGCTCTCCTCCGGCACTCAGGTCTCCCAAGGCATATTTCTGATTTTCGCGTCCCGCCTGGTGGTTTATATTGAAACTCCGCGGGGCGTAACTTTTGAAGAAAGCCTTCATTATCTGCTTGGCCTGTATCTTCGAACAGTCGCTTGACACTCCCAGCACGGATACCTCCAGAGTGGAAGCAAACCAGGCAGAGAGCGACTCCGCATCACCCGCCGCTATGTATTTGCCTATGGGTATGAAAACGTCATATGACGAATCCTGTATCATCTGCCCGGATGACATTCCGGTAAGGACGGGGGTCTGCGCAGGGCAGAGGCCTGCAAGCAGAAAGGCGGAAAGCACAAGTGTCGACAATCTCTTCATTACAAGTGCAAACATAGTAAAAATTATGCCAAATTCATTATATTTGTGTGATTTGGTAATTTAGTCCGGGAGTGCTGTGAAAATTACTTTTCTTACCGTAGGCAAGACCAACAGGGGATGGGTGAAGGACGGTCTGGATGTGTACACCGACCGTCTGGGCCATTACATTCCCTTTTCCATCGTGGAAATCCCGGAATTGAAGAGCGTGTCGGCCCTGAACCGCGATCAGATAAAGAAGCGGGAGGGCGAACTGATACTGAAATGCGTCAAACCCGATGATGTCGTAATACTCCTTGATGAGAGGGGACAGGAGCATTCCAGTGTCGAATGGGCACGAAAATTGGAGAAACTGCTGTCCGCCGGCAGGAATACCGTATTCGTTGTGGGCGGCGCCTACGGATTCAGCGACGAAGTGTATTCGAGGGCTGACGGCAGGATTTCCCTGAGCCGTATGACCTTCCCGCATCAGATGGTGCGCGTGATTTTTGCCGAACAGCTTTACAGGGCGTTCACCATAATTAACGGCGAGCCGTACCATCACGAATGAAACTGAAGACCTTCATACACGACAGTCTGTGCTACGTCCTTCTGGCGCTTGCGGCGATATTTGCCATATTGTCCCTGTTTGTGAGGACATACACCTACGATACGGAAAACCTCGCGTCTCACGTTTCTCAAAGGGCGCAGGCGCGTATGGACCGCCTGGACCGTTATGCGGAACTGCTTCTCGAGCGCCCTTCCTCAAACGAAGACTGGGCGGATCTGCATTCCCTCCCCGACGATATGGTGCTGTACAGATATGTCAGCGACACCCTGCACAGCTGGTACAACCTTTTCAGCATAGCGGACGACGACATTTCCCGTAAGTTCCTGTACCAGCGCATATCGGATTCACGTATGCCCCTGGCCTCGCCTCTTGCAGAAGCCTCCGAATCGGCCTCGTATATGAACCTCGGCGACCGCTGGTACATTGTGAAGATGCTTTCGGACGGGGACGTCAAGGTCGTGGAGGGACTGCTGGTCAAGGACAGCAAAGCCGAGAATATAGCCAGCGGAAGGAATGGCATCAATCCACGCATACATATCCACGGCAAATACAACGTGGACGTGCTGGGACAGGATGAGGGGTCCCCCGTATATCTGGACGGGCAGCCCATATTCAAGGTGGTCACCGCCCCCGGTCTGACACTGTCCTCGCCCATAGTCACGAGCTACGGCTTCAGGTGGATAGCGCTGGCCCTTCTGATTCTCGCCCTGCTTTTTTTCCTGGCCTCCCACCAGTCCGGACGCAACTGCCTTGCCTCGATTGCCGTAATATTCGCCTTCACTCTGGTGGCAAGACACTGGGGCATTCAGCTGACCGAGTACAACCAGCTGTTCAATCCAGTGCTCTATGCCCATGATGCGGTGCTTAACTCATTCGGCACCCTGCTTATCTTCAATCTGTCGATTTTCCTCTGCATATTCTGCATCTACCTGTGCCGTGACAGGATAAGTGAAGTCCTGAGAAACAGGAAATGGCCCTCAGGGCTGTTTCTGGCCGGAGCCGCGGTCGTTGTGGGCCTTCTTCTCTTCTACATATTCTTCACTTTCTGCAGCATCATACGCAATTCCGTGATAGGCGTCGAACTGTACCGCTTCAACACCCTGTCCTGGTACACGCTCTGGGCCTACATCTCCTACGCATTCCTGTTCACGGGCGTCCTGCTCATAGTGGAAACGGTCATAGGCATATACGACGGGGGCAAACACAGCTTCAGCATACTGACGCATCGCTGGGTGCTGATATACTCCTTCATAGTGGCCATAGTGCTAGGAGGAACGACGGCGGCGGCAGGTTTCCGGAAGGAACAGTCAAGGGTGATGGTGTGGAGCAACCGCCTCGCCGTGGACAGGGATCTGAGCATGGAGCTCATACTCAGAGGTGCGGATGCGGATATCGAAGAGGACCCCGTACTGCAGATGCTTACCAATGTGTCGGGCAGCGAAGCCCTGTTGCAGCACAGGCTCACGGAGATGTATTTCATGCGTCTCCATCATCACTATGACATCTCCGTCGAAGTGGGTTCCGGCAGCGACCGCGCATTGCTCGACAGGATATCGGCCCTGGTTTCGGGTGGAACGGCCATCGGCCCCGATTCCCATTTCATCTATGAATACAACCCGGCCTTCGCATCATACTATACGGGCGTGTTCAACTATTACGACAAGGAATCCGGGCTGAAGATACTGCTTATAGGCATCACTCCCAAGTCTCCCGGTCTTACGGACAACGGGGAGAGTCTCGGCAGCGTAAACCTTCCCAGGCTGTATTCCTATGCCAAATACAACGAAGGGCATCTTGTTTCCTTCAGCGGCAACTACGCCTATCCCACCGTCGCCGACGATATGATACGCTCGGGAGACTCGGGCCTTCTCACTTTCAAGAGGGCCGGTTACAGGCATTTCGTCAACAACATAAGTTCTGACGAGACCATAGTGATATCGAGACGCAAGATGGGCCTCACGGCGTATCTCGTGAGTGTCACTTTCCTCGTGCTGCTGATGTTCATCATATCGATGCCTTTCCATACGAAGTTCCGCAGGAAGGATGTCGGCCCGAATTTCTTCTCAACGAGGATGAGAAGGGTGGTCGTATCCTCCCTTGTGTTCATGCTGGTGCTCGTGGCTCTTGTGAGCGTGGTGTTCATCTATCAGAGAAACGAGCGCAACCAGGACAATGCGATGTCAAGGCGTGTCAGCGCCATACAGCTGATGCTCGAAAGCGAATGCCGCCAGATGTCTTCCGCCTCTGCGATGCTCGACAGGCGCTTCATAGGCAAACTGCAGGAAATAGGACGCAATTCAAGGTCCGATATTGTACTGTATTCACCCGACGGCAAGGCGTTTATGGGAAGTTCTCCGGATGTTCTGGAGGAACTGGTCAGCGTACGTATGAACGATGTTGCCTACAGGAACATTATGTTTGCCCACCAGCGCTATTTCATAAACGGCGAAATCAGGAATGGACGTCAGACCAATGTCCTGTATGCGCCCGTGATTGGAGCCGGCGGTGACATAATAGCCATCGCTTCGACGGCCTATCAGTCGAGGGATATGGACCTTATGGCTGAGGTTATTTTCCACGCGTCGGCGATAATAAGCCTTTTCCTCATAATACTCATCATAGCCGTGCTGCTGTCCTCCTCCACTACCGAGTCCATATTCAGGCCCCTTCTGGCCATCAGTCAGAAGATGAGCGGAATGGATGTGAGCAATATGGAACAGATTGACTACGAGGGCGATGACGAGATATCCGCCCTTGTCGGCGCATACAACGGTATGGTGGAGGACCTCCGGGAGAGCACGGCCCGCCTGGCCGCTTCGGAAAGGGATAAGGCGTGGAGCGAGATGGCCCGCCAGGTGGCGCACGAGATAAAGAACCCTCTGACACCGATAAAGCTGGAAATCCAGAGGCTGGTGCGTCTCAAACAGAAACAGGATCCCATATGGGAGGAAAGGTTCGATTCGGTGTCCAAGGTCATTCTGGACCAGATAGAGATACTGTCCCAGACCGCAAGCGAGTTCGGTACCTTCGCCAAGCTTTACAGCGAGGAGCCTGTGGCGTTCGACGTGGACAGGGTACTGCGGGACCAGATGTTGCTGTTCGGCGATTCTGGAGCCGAAATCACATATCTCGGAATCCCTGACGCCATGGTGTACGGTCCCAAGCCGCAGATTACCCGCGTGTTCGTCAATCTGGTCACCAACGCCATCCAGGCCCTGGAGTCTGTCGCCGAACCGCACATAGTCGTGAGCCTGCGCCGCGGAGTTGCTGCCGGTACGCTGGACGTTGCGATAGAGGACAACGGCCCCGGGGTTTCTCCCGAGAATATGGACAAACTGTTCACCCCGAATTTCACCACGAAGAGCAGCGGAACGGGGCTGGGCCTTGCCATAAGCCGCAACATAGTGGAGAAATGCGGTGGCAGCATCACTTACGATCGCAGCTTCAAGCTGGGAGGCGCCTGCTTCACGGTCACTTTACCTGTAAACAAAGCAAATGAATCATAATATGAAAAAGGAGATTGAGCAAATCAGCAAGGTCGACGGCAGGACAGTCGGCATCTACACTATCGGCAACGGCACCGTAACTGCCCGCATCAGCAATTTCGGAGCCAGGGTGATAGGCATTGACACACCGGACCGTAACGGAATCCAGGATGATATCGTAGTGGGCTACAACGAATTGGACCGCTACATCAACAATACCGGGGAACGCTTTTTCGGCGCCACTGTGGGCCGTGTGGCAAACCGTATATGCAAGGGCCGTATGACCGTGGACGGAGTGGAGTACAGGCTCCCCGTCAACAACGGCGCCAATTCCCTTCACGGTGGTCTGAAAGGTATAGATATGGTGGTCTGGGACGTGCTTGAGCACGGAGAGGATTCACTTGTTCTCCGTTACGTGGCCCCCGACGGTCAGGACGGCTATCCCGGAAACCTGGAGATAACGATGACCTTTACCGTCACCGCCGACAACGCCCTTGACCTCAGGTACGAAGCCGTTACCGACAAGGCCACGCCGGTGAACCTGTCGCAGCACGCTTTCTTCAACCTCAAAGGTTCCAGGGGCGGAACCATACTTGACCACAGCATCACCATCTGCGCCGACAGCATAACACCCGTGGACGAGACCCTCATTCCGACCGGCGAACTTATGAGTGTGGACGGGACTCCTTTCGATTTCCGTACGCCGCATCTCATAGGCGAGCGTATAGAAGACGGGCATCAGCAGCTGGTTTTCGGAGGCGGATACGACCACAACTGGGTTATCTCCGGCAAGGCCGGCACTCTGCGCAAGGCCTGCATCCTCACCGAAGAAACTTCCGGAAGGAGCGTGGAGGTGTACACGGACCAGCCCGGGATGCAGTTCTATACAGGAAACTTCTTCGACGGCAGCTATGACGGAAAGGTCAAGGGCATCAGGGTGGGCAGACGCGATGCCCTCGCCCTCGAGACCCAGAACTTCCCGGATGCCGTCAACCAGCCCGGCTTCCCTCCCTGTATCCTTCGCCCCGGAGAGAAGTACACCCAGCATACATTCTACAGGTTCAGCGTTCAGAAATGAGGGATTACGTCATAGCCCTCGACCAGGGCACAAGCTCTTCCAGAGCCATAGTCTTTGACCGCAACGGTACAGCCTGCGCCGTTTGTCAGAGGGAATTCACCCAGCATTTCCCCCAGCCCGGCTGGGTGGAGCACAATCCGATGGAAATATGGTCTTCGGAATCCTCCGTGCTCAACGAAGCCATAGCCTCACTCGGTTTGACGGGATCCCGCATTGCGGCGATAGGAATAACCAATCAGAGGGAGACCACGGTCGTCTGGGATGCGGAAAGCGGCAAGCCGGTGTACAATGCCATAGTATGGCAGGACCGTCGCACTTCCGGATTCTGCGATTCGCTTAAGGAACAGGGTCTCACCGAAAGCATACGCCGGAAAACGGGGCTGATAATCGATGCCTATTTTTCCGGAACCAAGATAAAATGGATACTTGACAACGTGCCGGGAGTCAGAGAGAAGGCAAGGCAGGGAAAACTGCGCTTCGGGACAATCGACAGCTGGCTGGTATGGAACCTTACCGGTGGCAGGACTCATATCACTGACGTGACCAACGCCTCCAGGACAATGCTGTTCAATATCAACGAACTGAAGTGGGACAAAGATCTGCTCGAATTGCTCGATATTCCGGAATCCATGTTGCCTGAAGTCAGGTCTTCTTCCGAAATCTACGGATACACCACTCTTCTTGGCGATGTGGCGGTTCCGGTGGCGGGTATAGCCGGAGACCAGCAGGCCGCGCTTTTCGGACAGATGTGCACGGAAGAGGGCGATGTGAAGAGCACCTACGGTACCGGTTGTTTTCTGCTGATGAATACGGGAGACAAGCCGGTGTGGTCGGACAATCAACTTCTCACGACGGTAGCCTGGAAGATAGGCGATACCGTGAACTATGCCCTCGAGGGAAGCGTTTTCGTGGCCGGGTCGGTGGTCCAGTGGCTGCGTGACGGTCTGGGAATAATAAGGAGTTCTTCGGAGGTTGAGGCTCTTGCAGCAAGTGTCCCTGACAACGGAGGCGTGTATTTCGTGCCCGCTCTCACGGGTCTTGGAGCCCCGTATTGGGACCAGTACGCGAAGGGCAGCGTCACTGGAATAACAAGGGGTACCACTGCCGCGCACATAGCCAGGGCTGCTCTTGAAGGCATAGCTTTTCAGACTATGGACATTGTCGATGCCATGCAGAAGGATGCCGGCGTAAGGCTTTCCGGATTGAAGGTTGACGGCGGCGCATCACGCAACAATCTGATGATGCAATTCCAGGCCGACATTCTGGGTACGGACGTCATAAGACCGAAAATGACCGAAACGACAGCGCTGGGCGCGGCATATCTTGCCGGCCTTGCAGTCGGCTTCTGGAAGGATGTGGATGAAATCCGCAGCCAGTGGCAGTCGGACAGGATTTTTACCCCGTCAGCCCCCAGGGATTATACGGACAGTGTCAAGGCCGGATGGGCCGAGGCCGTTTCAAGAACTTTAAGCAAACAATGATATGAATCCTTATTTCGCAGAATTTTTAGGTACGGCGGTACTTGTCCTGATGGGTACAGGAGTATGTGCATGCACCGGCCTGAGCAAATCCAAAGGTCAGGGTGCAGGATGGTTGACAATCACGCTTGGCTGGGGCCTGGCGGTGATGTGCGGCGTATTCGTCGCAGGACCGTACTCGGGAGCGCATCTCAATCCGGCCGTCACACTCTCCCTTGCGCTGGCAGGCAGTTTTGCCTGGTCAATGCTTCCGGGATATATTCTGGCTCAGATGCTCGGAGGTTTTTTCGGGGCCTTTCTGACCTGGGCATTCTATAAGGACCATTACGATGCTACTGAGGACCCCGATGCCAAGCTCGGCACCTTCTGCACGATGCCGGCCATCCGCAATACGTGGAGGAATCTTTTCTGCGAGTTCATCGGTACTTGGCTGTTATGCTTCTGCATATTGATGTTCTCCACTGAAGGCAATACCCCTGAAGTCGGTATGGGAAGCATTGGGGCGGTCCCCGTCACCCTGTTGATAATGGCGATAGGAATGTCTTTGGGAGGTGCCACAGGATATGCCATCAACCCGGCGCGTGACCTGTCGCCCCGCATCGCCCACGCAATTCTTCCGATGAAGAGTCCCAAACGCGACAGCGGTTGGAATTACAGTTGGATTCCCGTAGCCGGTCCCATGCTCGGCGCGGCTTTCGCGGCCATCTGCTTCGTAGGAATATGTTTACCCTAAGGTCAACCGCCTTGCCGGCATTGCTCTTCTGCCTGATGGCTCTTTCCGCCTGCAGGCATACTAAACTGGACAACAAACTGGATGATCTCCGGCAGGTAATTTTGTGCAGGGACAGGTTTCAGCATGAATTCCAGCAGAGGGTTGATAACCTGAGTCGTGCTCTGGCTACCACTTCTTCTGACAGTGCGGCAGCAGATTTTGCGTACGGGCTTTTCAGCGAATACTATTACTTCAATACTGATTCAGCAAGGGTTTATGCCGATCGTCTGGCTGAATATGGTTCGGAAAAGTACCCAAAGTTTATTTTTGATGCCTGGCGGTCTGCTGTTGACGGGGAATATTCACTGTTTGATGAAGCTTTTGAAAAATTCGACACCACAGAAGTCCCTTTCTCATTCCGAAATGACTGCTACTCCATCCTGGAGAGTTCCTATTTTCTTTTATATCCTTTGGACGAAAAGCTGTGCATGTTTATGTCCGACGCCGTAAAGGACAGTGCAATCGAGACGGATCTCAGGGAGATGCTGCTGGGTACGATATGTATGTTCAAGAAGGAATTTCCCGATGCAAGGATGCATTTTTCCCTGGCCTATGAAGCCAGTGCTCCCCTTCATCTGAATATGAAGTCGAGGAATGCCTATCTGCTTGCCCAGAGCTATAAGGCTCTTGGGAAGAATTATGAGTATGAGTACTGGCTTGCGCAATCAGCGATACACGACTTCCAGGTTTCGATCAAGGCCTATTCCGCTCTTCAGGAACTGGCGATGGCCGAGATGTTGAGAGGGAATTACAGGATATCTTCAAGAATGATAGAGCTGTGCATGCAGGATGCCCTTATCAGCAAATACTGGGTAAGAATGAATACCGCTGTCGAATATGAGTCGGCTATCGTTTCCGCCCTTTCAAAATCCGAAACTAAGCGGATATGGATTCTCAGGACATCTGCCGCGATTCTTCTTTTGCTGATTGTGGTTCTCCTCTGGCTGTATTCTTTCAATGTGAAGCAGGGGAAGCTCCTGGTGGAGACAAATAAAGAGAAGGAAGAATATATCCACAGATATATGAAGCGTTCAGTGGAGTATCTGGGATCGGTAGAAAGATATAGGCATGAACTCAGAATGCTTTTGAAGGAAGAAGGCAAGGATGCCGTAATCAACTGCTTGAAGGGCCCTTCTGATTCCAGGTATTCGGACTTTTACATGGAGTTTGACGAGACGTTTCTCAAAATATATCCGGACTTCATCAAGAAGGTGAATGCTCTTCTTAAACCGGAGGCCCGCTTTAAAGACGAACATTCAATGAATCTTCCGCTGAGGGTTCTGGCCGCAATCAGACTGGGAGTCAAGGAGAGCAGTGAAATAGCCATTTTCCTGAATTGCGCACCGGCCACCGTCTATACGTACAGGTCGAAGCTTAAAGCCAATGCTCTTTGTGAGAATGATGATTTCGAGTCTAATATTTGTCGCATATCTTGATAATGCCTTTATCTGTCAAGTGTTATCTTGTTCATTATAAATAGGATACAGTAGTTTTTCCTATAATATAATCTTGATTTTTCTTTCGTACGGGATATCGCGCGAACAATCTTGGCGACTAATTCCTATTTTTGGAGCACAATTATTTATTATTGTATAAACAGTAAAAAACCTAGAAATGAAAAGAATG
>JAKSKP010000007.1 GCA_024401635.1 Bacteroidales bacterium | reverse complement strand
TTCTTTATCAATCGGATTGACAGATTGGCCATACAAACGTATTTGTTTAAACGCCTGCAAAAGATCCAGTTTGATTCATCTGTCTGAACGGATGCATTTAAGATACTGAAAAAAATACTAGCGCCCGGAGCCGTTCTGCATTTTACCTCTATCCGTCTTATTTGTTGAAATGTCTGGCCAATTCGGGGAGCATCCTCTGGTATGCCGCGATCCAGTAATCCCACTCGTGTCCACCGGGGAATGACCTGTACACGTGAGGGAAATTGATGCTTTTGAGGTATTCGTCCGTTTCATCGTTGAATCCGCCGCAGATGATGTCATCTTCACCGCAGTCCATTACATATTCGGGAAGAGAGGGGAACGATTTCGAATCATAGCCTTTTCTCTTGAAAATATCCTCCACTGAAGGAAGCACATCCGTGATGCCTGTCCAGTCCCCTCCGCTGACGGCGCCGCTGAAAGACGCGCAGTATGAATACTTCTCAGGATAGTTGAAAGCATAGTAGGACGCTCCGTAGCCGCCCATGGAAAGTCCTGCGACTGCCGTATGCTCCCTGTCTGTCATAACAGGGAAATTCTTCTCGACGTACGGTTGCAATTCTTTTGTGAAGAAGCTCTCGAACTTGAGTTTCGGATACATCTCAAAAACAGGAATGCCCGACCAGTCCAGGTCATCGACATAAAATGTCATATAGGCATTGGGCAGTACAATTATGAAAGGGTTTATCACGCCTTTGTTCACGGCGACCTCCGTAAGTTCGACCACATTGCCGCTCCTCTGCCAGGCATAGTTGTCGTTCGACATACCGTGAAGAAGATACAGCACCGGATATTTCTTGCCGGAAGTCTTGTAATCTGAAGGGAGAATGACATTGAAGGGGCAGTCATAATCCTTGTCTGTGATATATACCGATTCTATCACGATGTCATTGACTGCCACCGTCTCGTACGGAACAGGTGGAACAATCGTTTTCGATTTGCAGGACGATACCGCAAATGAGGCAGCCACGGCAACAAATGCCATACTGATTATACTATGATACCTGAATAAGTTGCGCATACAATTCAATACTTGAAGATTAATATTTATCAATTCATATGGTCATTTCACGACCCAGACATTCAGAACGATGCTGCCATCGGGGCCGCCGAATCCAGGACGGCAAATGAAAAGCTTGTTGTTCAGCCAACTGTACCTGCTGTCGGCCGGAGCCTCGAATTTTGGTGCACAGGTGAAGTACAATCCGTCCTGGCTCATGTTGATGATACCGCTGTTACGGACGTGTATGGTAACACCGTCATCGGTACGGATGCAATAGATTGCCTCGACCTCGACGTGGCCCGTAGCGGCATCGGCCATCTGATAGTCCGCACCGCCGGGCAGGACTTCACCCTTGATGTCCGGCCCTTCGAACGTCCCGCCGGTAATCGGAATGATGGTTCTGGTCCCGTGTGTGGTCTTGCCGACACTGTAAGCCTGGCCCAAAGCCACGCGCAGCTGTACTACGAATTCAAGTTCAGGGGCTGCGGGAGCCCCGGCAGGTGCCGTATCGGGTGCCTCCATGCCTACCGCATCATTGGCAAAAACGGCTGCTGACACAAAAAGTGCCGCAACGGCCAGGGAAAATGTCTTGATATAAGTTTTCATCGCTGCAAATCTACGAAAAAAACCGCAACGTTATCCGACCCGGCCAGCAAAACAGCCCAAGGGAACTGCCCATGAAATGGCAAACCTCCAGGCTCCTTACGAGCACCTCTGCAAGATGCGTGAGGAAATCATCAGCCTCGGCATCGTTCCTCCCGTAAAGGACAGGAAGAAACACAACAAGAATCTCTTAGATTCAGGACATATCCGAACGACCCCCGGCGGGAGCTACTTCCAGCCGGGGTTTCGTTTATGAAAAGGGAAAAATCAGAAGATTTTCTGCCGGAAGTTTTTTACATATTAAGAGTCATTAATTCCCCCTTTCATTATTCTATCATTGCTCTCTTTCTTTGAATAAAGAAACCGCACAGAAGAGAAACTGCTATAATCAAGAACAATATTCCGCAGATCCGGCTTGCAAACCACCAAATACAAGCTGATGCAAAAAATGCAATGACATCTTGTATTGAAATTTTCATAAAATCTGACAGCGGTAATTCCCCTCTTTTGAGTTTCACTATGAACATAACGGTTCCTGCCAATATCAACAAAAGGGCTACAATCATCAAGCAAAAAGAGATTGTTTCATTCCTGACAATCAATGCTATCGGCAACAATAGCAGGCCAATATTAAACATCAACTCTGACTTTTTCATCGTTTTAGTTAGTTTGACGAAGAATTTGCCCAATAATTAAAACTATATAATGCGGTTGAAAAGGCCATGCTTACAAATGACTTTTCTTCCTCGGTTAATTCGGTAGATTCTGTGACGATTGACTGATATTTATTAATTATCGTAGAAACATCTTCACAATTTTCCGCACATTTTTGTAATACTTCATTGAACAAAGAGACTACGGCAACTGATAAAGAATTATCAAACAAATAGTTTCCATTTGCAATATTTGTCGTTACTGTAGAAAACAACTCTTTCATTTCAGCCGAAGATAAGATTGATTCTGAAAGTGCTGTTTCATCGTTTTCAATGACAATATTGTTGTCTAACTGGATTTCTCCATTTAAACTTGCAAGAACAACATTATGTAATTTGCCAACCTTCAAAGCTGAATCATCTATTATGGTTTTCTCAATGATAGACTTTTTAGGATTAATTACTTTATCAAAATCATTAAATTGAATCTTGTCCACCTGATTAATAGCTGTAATACATGTTTCTGAAACAACGGAATACTCCATTTGTTTGATACCAGCCTTCGTGTCAGGTGAGGCTGCCCACGAGCAAAAGGCCCCACAAGCTACTCCACCCAGAAAGGCTCCAAAAACAGATCCAGTTATAGGATTGCCAAAAAAAGTTCCTACCATTGCGCCAATTTTTGCACCACCTTTTGCACCACTGACAGCTCCGCCAATATCTGCAATTGCTATCGAAGCCACTTGTTTGGCAGTGGCCTTTGTAGATATGCCCATATCATTTTCTATTGAACTGTTGAGAGCGGACAAATCAGATAAAAGGGGAGAATTACAAACGTTAACAGAATTTTCTTGTTGCACATCATTGGGAGAACCATTTTTTGACCCTTTGTTACATCCCACGAGAGAGAGAACTGCGATAACAATTGTAGCAGTAACTAAAAATGTTTTTTTCATAAAAAAAGCATTACGTGTTTTGCAAGGGAGTGTCTTGCAACTATTTAATAATAAGCATTTTACCCCCCCTCCCCGGTATGGAATTCGATAATTCCATACCGGGGGACTCGCTATCATCCGTTTAGATAATCATAGAAGAACTGGTACAAACTTACGACTTTTTTATGAAAAAGCAACATTGAATATCCATCATTATTGCGGATATACACGTTTCATTTGCCCCGCAGGAACGTCAGGAAAGACGGCTTATGATTTCCATGCACATACGGCCGTTGTGGTAGGGGCATTTCCAGAAGCCGGCCCTGTCATCGTCCGTATTGGGGACGAAACCGTCCGCTGAGGGTATTGCGCTCCAATACCATTCGCCATCAGGGCAGAGGATATACTTTTCTATGAACCTCCACTGCGCTCCGGCCCTTTCCAGCCACGCCGCATCCCCTGTCAACTGGTACTGGTTCACGCAGCCGACGACAGTCTCCGCCTGAACCCACCAGTCACGCCCCGCATCGCGGTGACCGCTCGAGGGGTCATACTCATTCTCCATACCTCCTTCCGGCGTGAAGCCTTCCATTGCAGCAAGCGCCATACGGGATGATACGGCCTTCACTTTATCGATGACATCACTGTCCCCGAGGACCTCGGCGGCTTCATAGATGAGCCAGGACGTCTCTATGTCGTGTCCGTAGGAAAAAGCCGTGGAATGGGACTCCCAGTCCTCGCCGAAGAACAGGCCCAGATGGGCGTCATTCCTGATGATCCTGTCAAGGAAGATATCTATGATACGCCTCAGCGAAGCCTTAAGTTCAGGAGCCTTCCACACCCGATACAGGCCGGCATATGCCTCAAGTATATGGAGATGCGTGTTCATCGTGCGGGCATCGTTCTGGTCCTTGTCGCTGAGCCGCATATCCGCTATCGTCCCCCACTCCCTGGTGCACGCTTCGAGATAACCTTTGCCGGCGGAGTCCAGACTGTGGTCCTCTATTGTCCTGTAAAGGCTTGCGGCCATATCCAGAACTGCAGGATCGGTGCTGATGCGGCTGTACTCGGCCAGGGCGTATATGGTGAAGGCAATGGCATAGAACTGCTTCTTGTCCTCCAGGGGACGGCCATCCGCGTCAAGACTCCAGTAAACTCCGCCGTACTCCCTGTCAATGAAATGGTCTCTTATATATAGGTATGCCCTGTCCGCCATCCCGCGATACCGCTCATCACCCGATATGCGGCAGGCGGATGAGAAGGTCCACAATATGCGTGCATTGAGGATGGCTCCCTTCGGAGCCGATGCATCCAGAACGCCCTTTCCGTCAATACGTCCGTAAAACCCTCCACGGGGATCCTGCATATTTTCAATCCAGAACGGAAGTATATTTCCTTCCAGCTCCGCCTTCAACCTGTTCTTCAAAGTATCCATAACGTCACAGTCTTGCATTGACAAAAATACAAAAAAAAGTCGGTCAAAAACAGTTTTGACCGACCTTTCAATATATTGGACAGCGAGTTTAGTCGTTCAGGCTGAAACGCTTGAAGACAACGATCTTAGCCTCGGGGTCAATGGTCTTCATATGATCCTTGACTGAAACCTTGCCGTCACCCATCTGATATTCCTGCTCCTCAAGAGTGTTCTCCTTGAAGAACTTGGCAACGCGGCCATTGGCAATCTGCTCGATCATCTGTGCAGGAAGGTTCTTTGCTTTCTCCTCACCTACGGTCTTGATGATCTCGCGGGCCTTGGCAGCTATCTCGGCAGTAATCCAGCCCTTGGCCTGATTGGACTCGATGTGGTCCTCACTGTCAACGTGGGCGGGGTTGATGCCGGCTTTCTTGAGTGCGGCCTCGATAGCCTTTTTGACCTGCTCTTCCTTGGTCTTCTCGACTGCAACGGCTTTCTCCTGCTCAACTACTTCCTTGGGGCAGTCAGCTGCGCTGATTGACACGGGTTTCATTGAAGCCACCTGCATTGCAACGCCTTTGCCAAGCTCGGCGAGAACGCCTTTGTTGAAACCTACGACAGCTGAGAGCTTGCCGTTGATCACGTGGTTGTAGACAACGACGTGGTCGGCTGTAGCCGTGGTATAGAAAGCAAGGCTGTGCTTCTCACCCGTCTTGCCGGTCTGCTCGGTGATGGCAGCCTCAACGGTCTGGCCGTTGGAAAGCTTGCAAGCGAGGAGAGCCGTAGTGTCGGCGGGGAAGTTCTCGATGGCAGTCTTTGCTATTTCGTCAGCAAGTTTCTGGAAATCGGCATTCTTCGCAACGAAGTCGGTCTCGCAACCGAGAGCAACGATGACGGCTTTCTTGCCGGCCGCATCGGTAAGAGCGATGACCTTGCCTTCAGCAGTCGTACGGTCCGCACGCTTCTCGGCAACGAGCTTACCCTTCTCGCGGATAATCTCCTTTGCGCGCTCGAAGTCGCCGCAGGCCTCAACGAGGGCTTTCTTGCAGTCCATCATACCTGCGGAAGTCATATCACGCAGTTTCTTTACGTCTAATGCTTTGATTTCCATAATTATTCAGCTTTAGGCTCTTCTGCCTTCTTGGTTGTTTTCCTTGTAGTGGTTTTCTTGGCGGCAGGTTTCTTCTCCTCTGCGGGAGCTTCGGCTGCCTCAGGCTCGGTAGCGGCTGCAGGTTCCTCTACGGGAGCCTCTGCAGGAGCTGCCTGCTCGGCGGGAGTCTCTTCTGCGGGCTTTTCGGCTGCAGTCTTGCGGCTGCGGAGCTTCTTGCCTGCGGGAGCTGCGGCTGTTTCTGTAGCCTCACCTTCCTCTACGCCTTCTTTGTCTTTTTCGAGTTTGCGCTCTTCGAGACCCTCATTGATGGCTGCGCAGATGGCATCCATAATGATGGCGATACTCTTTGTGGCATCGTCGTTAGCGGGAATCACGTAATCGATCGGAGTAGGATCGCAGCAAGTATCAACCATTGCGATTACGGGAATGCTGAGGCGGTTGGCCTCTTTAACGGCGTTGATTTCCTTCTGAACGTCAATTACGAAAAGTGCTGAAGGAAGACGGTTGAGGTCTTTGATAGAACCGAGGTTCTTCTCGAGCTTTGCCCTCTGGCGGGTAACCTGAAGGCGCTCGCGTTTTGCCAAAGTGTCGAATGTTCCATCTTCAATCATCTTGTCGATGGTATTCATTTTCTTGACTGCCTTGCGTATGGTCATGAAGTTGGTGAGCATTCCACCGGGCCAGCGCTCAGTCACGTAAGGCATTCCGACAGCGGCGGCTTTCTCAGCCACGATGTCTTTGGCCTGTTTCTTTGTGGCGACGAACAGGATCTTGCGACCGCTGCGTGCAAGCTGTTTGGCGGCAGCTGCAGCCTCGTCGATTTTTACTATACTTTTATGCAGGTCGATGATGTGGATTCCCTTCTGCTGGTCGAAGATATAAGGAGCCATCTTGGGATTCCACTTGCGTGCCATGTGTCCGAAGTGAACACCTGCATCAAGCAATTCTTGGAAATTTGTTCTAGGCATTTCTGTTAAATTTTAACTTGTTAATAATTGTCCCGTCTTGATTTTGCCTTTTTACAAGAGGGTCTTTTGTCATCTCCTTCAAGGTAGCGGCCACTGGCCGGTCCGGGAGATTGGTGCGACTACGGCAATTTCAGGTAGTTCCGGGCGGAGTCACCGCTGAAAGTCCAGGAAATTTCAACCGGAGATCGCGAATTGCGAAATAAATCAGACTAACGTTTAGAGAACTGGAAGCGACGGCGTGCACCAGGCTGACCCGGTTTCTTGCGCTCCACCTCACGAGAGTCGCGTGTCAACATTCCTGCTGCCTTGAGGGCGGGGCGGTAAGCCTCACTGTCAACCTCGCACAAAGCGCGTGCGATGCCAAGGCGCAGAGCTTCAGCCTGACCTTTGATTCCGCCACCGTCGAGGTTGGCTTTGATGTCAAACTGACCTACAGTACCTGTGATTTCGAAAGGCTGGCCTACGATGTACTGGAGAGACTCCTCCTTGAAGTAATCGGTAAGTTCACGGTCATTGATGACGACGTTGCCTTTCCCGGGGGTAATGTAGACGCGAGCAACTGCTGATTTACGTCTTCCAAGGGCGTTTGTAATTTTCATGCTCTGCATTTTTACATTTCGTTCAACTTAAGTTCTTTGGGTTTCTGTGCCTGGTGGGGATGCTCGGGACCTGCATAAAGGAACAGGTTGTTGATGAGCTTGTTACCAAGGCGTGTCTTGGGCAGCATACCCTTGACAGACATCCTGAGGAGTTCGGTAGGCTTCTTGGCGAGCAACTCTTTGGGCGTGGTGAAGCGCTGTCCACCGGGATAACCGGTATAGCGGATGTACACGCGGTCGGTCATTTTCTTGCCTGTGAGCTTTACCTTGTCGGCGTTGACGATGATGACGTTGTCACCACAGTCCACGTTGGGGGTGAAGCTGGGTTTGTTCTTACCGCGGAGGATAAGTGCAACCCTGCTGGCGAGACGGCCGAGCACAAGATCAGTCGCGTCGATCACATACCACTCCTTCTTTACTTCTGCGGGTTTCACAGAAATAGTTTTGTAGCTTAGTGTGTCCACTGTCTTGAAATTTTTGGTTAATACTTAATAATTACTGCGTTCCCTATTTCTCATAGGGGGTGCAAAGGTAGTAATTATATTTGTATCTACCAAAATTTTCAGGCCCCTTTGTCGCACAGATACTTGAGCCGGACCACTCTCAGTTCCAGATCGGAATAGTCATCCTCGCCAAGTTTTTCACGGGCCTCCCTGAGGCTGTCGCTTTCCGCCTCGGTGTCGAAATATTCGTAAAGTTCGTCGACCACGTCCGGGTCGAGTTCTTCCTCTATGTAGTAGTTCAGGTCGAGCCGCGTGCCAGAATACACTATGGATTCCAGCTCGGAAAGCAGCTGATCCATATCCATACCCATATTCCGGGCTATGTCATCCAGAGGTATCCTGCGGTCGACATTCTGGATTATGGATATCTTGTTGGGCGATTTTGCCGCCGTGGACTTCAGCACGAAATCGTCGGGCCTCTCTATCTCGTTCTCGAGGACGTACTTGCCTATCAGCTTGACGAACTCCCCGCCGAACTTCTGGGCCTTGCCGTCACCCACGCCCTGGCACTTGCGCAATTCGTCTATGGTGACCGGATACATTATGCTCATATCCTCGAGCGATGGATCGGAGAAAATCACCCAGGGCTGCAGCTTGAGCCGTTTGGAAAGGTCCTTGCGCAAATCCTTGAGCATCGACAGAAGTATCAGGTCTCCGCCGCCGCCCTCCCTTGCCGCTGCTGCAGACATCACGTCGTCGTCATCGTCGTCGCTGGCGGAAAACTCCTTCTCCTCGCTGAGCATTATGGTATGGGGCTCTTCCAGGAATTTTCTGCCGGCATCAGTGGCCGAAATGAGTCCGTAACTCTCTATCTCCTTGTCCAGCAGGTGCATAAGCACACCCTGCCGTATGACCCCCGTCCAGTATTTGACATCGTGGTCATCACCGGCTCCGAACATTTCCAGTTCGTCGTGCCTGTAGCTCTTGATTATAGCACTCTCCTCCCCGGCCAGTATCGTCGCAAGATGTTCTGTCTTGAAGCGCTCCGGCAGCGAGGTGACCAGAGTGAGCACCGCGGTCATATCCTCCTTCCCGTCATAGTGCACCTTGGGATGCAGGCAGTTGTCGCAGTTGCCGCAGTTCGTCTCCGTATAATCCTCTCCGAAGTAATTCAGAAGCAGTTTCCTGCGGCATTGGGAAGACTCTGCGTAGGATGCGGTCTCCATCAGCAGCTGCTTGCCTATCTCCTGCTCCGCAACCGGTTTGCCCTGCATGAACTTCTCCAGTTTCTGAATATCCTTGTAGCTGTAGAACGCTATGCAGTAACCCTCCTCGCCGTCCCTGCCGGCGCGTCCCGTCTCCTGGTAATAGCCCTCCAGGGATTTGGGTATGTCGTAATGGATGACAAAGCGGACGTCAGGCTTGTCTATGCCCATCCCGAAGGCTATTGTGGCAACTATCACGTCCACCTCCTCCATCAGGAATGCGTCCTGGTTCTCGGAACGCACCTTGGCGTCCAGGCCGGCGTGGTAAGGCAGGGCCTTGATGCCGTTCACCTGCAGGAGTTCGGCCATTTCCTCCACTTTCTTGCGGCTCAGACAATATATGATGCCGCTTTTGTGCGGGTGGGACCTGATGAACTTGATTATGTCGCGCTTGGGATCGGACTTCTCGCGTATTTCATAATACAGGTTGGGCCTGTTGAACGACGACTTGAACACCATCGCGTCCATCATGCCCAGATTCTTCTGGATATCGGACTGGACCTTCGGGGTGGCCGTCGCGGTCAGGGCTATCATCGGCGCCCTTCCGATGTCGTCGACAATCTTCCGTATCCGCCTGTACTCGGGGCGGAAATCGTGTCCCCATTCCGATATGCAATGCGCCTCGTCTATGGCGAAGAAGGAAATGTTTATCTCCCTGAGAAGGGCCACGTTCTCCCATTTGGTCAGGGACTCCGGAGCAACGTACAGCAGTTTCGTGACGCCGCCCAATATGTCGGCCTTAACCTCCTCCACCTGCTGGCGGGTGAGCGAGGAGTTGAGGAAATGGGCAATGCCCTCGTTGCCGCTGACAAACCCTCTGATGGCATCCACCTGATTCTTCATCAGCGCGATGAGCGGCGAAATCACGATGGCGGTACCGTCCATCAGCAGGGCCGGAAGCTGATAACACAGGGATTTGCCCCCGCCGGTGGGCATCAGCACGAAAGCGTCCCCGCCATCACACAGATGCTGTATGACCCTTTCCTGGTCTCCCTTGAAATTGTCATAACCGAAGAATTCCTTCAGTTTCGCGTGTATTTCTGCCGAAGTAATGCTCATTGCACATATTTATTAAGATAAAGTTACACAAAAAATCGTATATTTGCACGGTTTTGAAATATTTTTTAAAAAATACACTTATGAAAACAATCAAAATTCTTGCAATCTCAGCGTTGGCAATCGCCCTTGCGGCTTCCTGCAAAAACGCCCCCAAGGTTGACGCCCCCCTCCCCACAGGTGCGGAAATCGACTCAGTCAGCTATCTTATCGGCGTAAACTTCGGCTATTTCATCAAAGCCAACAACTTCGCGGACAAACTCGGCGACCTCAACTTCTCACAGCTTAAGAAAGGTATGTCCGACTTCATCGCAGCTGAAGGCCAGATGGGTTCCGAGGAATTCAACGCAAACTTCAAGATCAACCCCGACAAGATGAACGAGATCTTCAACAACTTCATCACCAAACGCAACCAGTACATCGCTGCCGTCAACCTCAAGGAAGGACAGGATTTCCTCGAGAAACTCTACAACAAAGGCGGCATCGAGAAGACTGAAAGCGGTCTGCTCTACGAAATCATCGAGGACGGTGACGAGGTAAAGGCCGGTCCCGCAGACACCGTATGGTGCCACTACACCGGAACCCTCATCGACGGTACCAAGTTTGACGGCACCGAGCCCGACAGCGAGCCCGCACGCTTCACTCTTGACAGGGTCATCAAAGGCTGGACCGAGGGTATGCAGCTCGTAGGCCAGGGTGGCAAGATCAAACTCTACATCCCCGCCGAACTTGCATACGGCGAGCGTCCCATGGGCAACACCATCAAGCCCAACAGCACCCTCATCTTCGACGTGGAGATCACCAAGGTCGGAAAGAAACCCGTTGAGGAAACAGAAGAAACTGCAGAATAGTTTCTTTCAGCAAAAATAGGCAGGGCCGCCACTTCGGGGGACATAAACCATAATCCAAAGTCCCTTGAAGTGGCGGCTCTGCCAATGAATAACTTGTAAAAGCACCTGCGCCACTTCGGAGACCTGGGAAAAGGGTATAAGGTCCCCGAAGCGGCGCAGGTACTTTTTACAGAAGCAGGTCCTGAAGCTGGCTGATATGTGTCAGCTCGATGACTCTCTCGGAGTCGGGCATATCCATTATTTCGTGAACCCAGGTAACTGCATAGGGGATGTGTACGGCCCAGCCGCCCATAGCTATGACAGGAGCGATATCGCTGCGCACCGCGTTGCCCACCATAAGGAAATTCTCAGGTTCAATGCCCATCTTCACCGCCAGATTGCGGTAATCCTCCTCCGACTTTTTCTCCATAACCTCTATCGCGGTGACGCAGTCGGCGATTCCGCTGAGGCGGAATTTGCGCATCTGCTCGCTGAGCTCCCCTTTTGTGGCAATCACTATCGAGTAACGCCTCGCAAGCAGGCGTACGGTCTGTTCCGCGTCCTCGAGCCAGTCGAAACGGTGGGTGGCCAGACGCGTTATGATAGCCTTTATGTCTCTGTACATCTGCGGTCCGAAATGCTCCGGAGCAATCACCGCAGCGGCATCCAGCATACCCAGAAGATATGTTTTCGACCCATACCCGTAAGTGGGTATGTTGTCTTCCTGCTTTTCGGCAAGCAGACGCCTGGCCTCCGCATCGGAGGTATAGACGCTCATATATTCCGCAAATTCGTCTTCGGCCTTGCGGAAATAGATGTCGTTCTCCCAGAGCGTGTCATCGGCATCCAGGAATATATGCGTGAGATGTGAGAAACGGGGATCCATTCCGCCTAGCGGGCAACAGAAGTTGTATCGCAAGCCTGCGTGGAGGTGGAATCTGCCATTTCGCTGACCTTCTCGATTACGACAGGAACTATGGGGCGGTCATAGGGGTCCGTGCCCACGGAAGCTATCCTGTCTATCACCTCCAGGCCTTCGACCACCTGACCGAAGACGGTGTACTGGCCATCCAGATGACGGCATCCTTCCTCGCTCTGAACTATGTAGAACTGGCATCCAGAGCTGGCTCTGCGTGGATTCGCCATATCACCCATACGGGCTGCGGCCAACGCACCCTTGCAGTGGTGCAGACTGTCCACGAACTCGGCTGCAATGGTATAACCGGGATCACCCGTGCCCCACTGGCCGCGAAGGCTGTCATCCTTGCTCAGAGGGTCTCCGCCCTGAATCATGAAGCCATTTATTACACGATGGAACTTGAGGCTGTCGTAGAAACCTTCCCTGGTAAGCTTGAGAAAGTTGTCGCGATGGCCGGGAGTGGCGTTGTACAGTTTGATTTTCATTGTGCCCATAGAGGTTCTCATTTCCACTACGGGACCGCCCATTGGATCGATAGTCATATTTTCTGAATTTTTGTTTCTGTTCCTGCAACCGGATACGCACAGACCGATAATCAGAAGCGCGAAGGAAGTGAAGGTTACTGCTTTTCTCATAGTTGATTATGCTTCAGACTGCAAAAATACTCAAAAATGATTAAATTTGTAACACTATGGCCAACCCTCTGAAACAGCTTGCAGGCGAGACCGCCATATACGGCCTCAGCACCATTTTGGCGCGAATCATCAATTTTGCGCTGGTACCTATATATACACGTGTCCTCACCCAGTCCAACTTCGGTGTGGTCACCGAACTGATGAGCTGGATAGGCGTGTTCCAGGTAGTGCTCGTGCTCGGTCTGGAAACAGGCTGCTTCAAGTTCGCAAGCCGCGAAGGGGCCGACAGCAGGAAGGTGTTCGGAAACGCATTCGCGGCAGTGTTCTGCTCGAGCGCGCTGATGCTGGCCGTCACACTCGCCTTCGCGACTCCCATATCCTCCGCTCTGGGATATGACGGCTACGAAGCAGTCATAAAATATATGGGAGGCATACTCGCCCTGGATGCCATCACCGCAATCCTGTTCGCGAAACTGCGTCAGGAGCACAAGGCTCTGAAGTTCGCGGTGATCAAGACCGTGAAGATATGCACGGAGCTGGGCACAAACCTCTATCTCTTCCTCGCTCCCGGCAAACCGGAATGGATATACGGTCTGGTCAGCGCAACTCCCGATTTCAGCTATCCAATATTCTCCATATTCGCAAGCTGCGTGCTCTGCACCGTGCTGCTCGCCGGAGAATTCTTCAGCCTCAGCTACAGGATTGACCGCAAACTTCTTCGTTCAATGCTGGCCTACAGCCTTCCTCTGATGGTGGCGGCCCTTCCCGGCGTCATTAACGACCTGCTTGACAGGATGCTCTTCCGTTGGTTCGACACCTCTTCCGAGCAGTGGCGGGCCACACTGGGCGTATATCAGGCCGCCGTCAAGCTGAGCGTGATAATGACGCTGTTCATCCAGATGTTCCGCTATGCGGCCGAGCCCTTCTTCTTCCAGAGAGCCGCCGACCGGGGCAGCAAGGACCTGTACGCCAAGGTGATGACCTGGTTCGTGGCCTTCTGCTGTTTCATCCTCCTCGGCGTGGTGTATTACATAGACATACTGGACCTGCTGCTCGGCAGGGACTTCAGGAGTGCGGTGGGCGTGGTTCCAATAATGCTGCTTGCCTACATCCTGCTGGGAATGCTATTCAACGTCAATATGTGGTACAAGCTCAGCGGCCGCACCTCGATGGCAATCTACATTACGCTCATAGGTCTTGGGGTGACCGCCGTAGTCAACGTCGTGTTCATGCCGGTATTCTCCTACTGGGCTTCTGCCTTCGGGCACCTGCTAAGTTATCTTGTGATGCTCGTCGTCAGCGTGGTCCTTGGCAACAAATATTACAGGATTCCATACAATTGGAGAACAATCTTCCTGATATTCGCCATTACCGGAATTTTCTTCGCATTGTCCCTGGTGACCGCCGACATTGCCTCCCTATGGCTCAAACTGGGCATCAACACTGTTCTGCTGGCTGTTTTTGGAGGAGCAGCCTATCTTCTCGCAAAACGCAGCAAATAATTTTTCGAAGTCCAACCCAGTTTGGCACAGGCTTTGCTTATTCCTTAAGCAGAATAGTTTTTTCATAGGTTAAGTTTTTAGGTTAGACGAGTCGGCCGCTCCTTCCGGGGCGGCCGATAAGTTTTTTATCCGGTTGCTACAGTTGGGAGATTTGACTATATTTGCCTTCCGTAAATAATACAAGAACATTACAGCCATGTCTTTCATCAACAAGGATTTCATGCTCGGCAGCGAGTCTGCGCGACAGTTGTACCACGAACACGCGGAGGCTATGCCCATAATAGATTATCATTGTCATCTGGTGCCCCAGCAGATTGCGGAGAACATTCAATTCCGGGACATCACCCAGTTGTGGATTGTCGACGGGCACAGCGGAGACCATTACAAATGGCGTGCTTTGAGAGCCAACGGGATAAGCGAGGAATATATCACCGGCAGCAGACACGGCGGTTGGGCAACCTTCGAGAAATGGGCGGAGACCATGCCCTACCTGATGCGCAATCCTCTGTACCACTGGTCACACCTTGAACTCAGCAGGGTATTCGGAATTGACAAGCTGCTCTCCCCCGCCACAGCAAGGGACATCTATGAGGAATGCAACGCCAAACTGGCCACCGAAGAATTCCGCGGACAGGCTCTTATCAAGAAATTCAACGTAAAGGTTCTCTGCACGACGGATGACCCCGCCGATGACCTGAGATGGCACAAGCAGATTGCCGAACGTCCCTTCGGCGTGAAGGTGCTTCCCGCCTGGAGGCCCGACAAGGCTATGGCAATAGAGAATCCCGCCGCATACAAAGCCTACATCGGACAGCTCGGCCAGGCGGCAGAAATGGAAATACGCACATACACAGACCTCATCGATGCCCTTGCCAAACGGCACAAGTCTTTCGAGAGCCTTGGATGCAGGCTGTCCGACCACGGTATGGAGACTTTCTACGCCCTGGATTACACGCAGAGCGAAATTGATGCCATTTTCAAGGCAGTTCTGGACGGTAAGACTCCGGATTACGTGCAGCTCGACAAATTCCGCAGCGCGTTCCTGCACGATATGGCCGTAATGGATGCCGAGGCGGGCTGGACCCAGCAGTTCCACATAGGGGCCATCAGGAACAACAACACGAAGATGTTCAGGTCCATAGGCCCGGATACAGGCTATGACGCCATACACGACCTGCCTTCAACGCAAGCAGGCCACCGGTTCTTCGACCGCCTGACATTGGAGGGAAAACTGGCGAAAACCATACTCTACTGTCTCAACCCGAAGGACAATGAAGTCTTTATGGCTATGGCCTACACCTATAACGACGGCACAGTCCCCGGCAAGATGCAGCTTGGCAGCGGGTGGTGGTTCCTGGATCAGGAAGACGGAATGCGCAGGCATCTGACCGCCCTTAGCGTCCTCGGCCTGCTCAGCCGTTTCGTGGGAATGCTCACGGACAGCCGCAGTTTCATAAGCTATCCCCGCCACGAGTACTTCCGCCGCATACTGTGCGACGTCATAGGCGACGACATCGAAAAAGGAAAACTGCCCGCATCCGAGATGGACACCATCGGGAAAATGGTGGAGGACATCTCCTTCAACAATGCGGACAGGTATTTCGGATTCTGAGTATAGACTGCAGTTATCTGCGGTACTATATCGTCTGCTGTTTGCGTTTCCAGTTGAGTACGGGAAGCAGGAAGGCAATCACCGCCGCTCCTACCCAGAAGATGGAAACATAGGTATAGTCGTGTACGGTGACGGTCTCTCCGGCCGCATTCACCGTCTCGATGACGTGACCGTCAAGCAGTATGCCTGTGATTATATTCTGAAGGCCTGCGGCGGCGTAGGATGCCATTCCGACGATTCCGAGGGCAGCTCCCGTAGCCTCACGCGGCACGAGGTCTATGGCCATAAGACCACCGACGAAGGAGATGAGGACTCCTATGGCTATTCCGAACAGCACCATTGCCAGAATGTTCACCCAGGCAGCATCGGGGCCGAACAGGAAGAGGGCAAGTGACAGGGCCTCGAGTATACCTGCGACGAATGCAGGGTACTTGCGGCTGCCGTGGAAGACCTTGTCGGAAAGCCATCCTGAAACCACGGTACCTATGACGCCGAATATGGGATTGACTCCAATGATGGCAGCGGCTCCCGCAAGGTCATAACCCTTGGCTTCCTGGAGAAATATGGTACCCCATTCGTTGATGGCGTAACGGCTCATATACATAAAGGCGCTGGCGAGCGCGAGAATCCACACACCGGGGTTCTTTATGACGGCACGCTGCATCTTCTTGGTATTGGCTGACTTGGCTGCGGCGGCTTCCTTTGCGTCAGCGCAAAGCTGCCGGTGTTTCTCATCGTATTCCTCCTGGGTCATTTCACCTGAAAGCACTTCGATGGGAGGGAGCCCCTTGCTGTCGGTGGTATCGTGGAAGAAGAGCAGTATCAGCGCTATGCCGACAAGACCTGCGGCAGCCGCTCCGAAGAAGCCCCACTTCCAACCGAAAACGGCAACAAGCTGGCCTACGAAGACGAAAGACAAACCTTCGCCTATATTGTGAGAAGAGCTGAATATGCCATAATAGGTGCCACGTATCTTGAGAGGGAACCATCTTGACAGCGAAATGATTGCCGGCGGTGCTCCCATTGACTGGGCCCAGCCGTTTATGCCCCACATTATGGCGAAGCATATGAATATCACCGACGAAGCCATTCCCGCACTCACTGCAGTCGCCCCGAGTATTCCCATAATAAAGTTCACCAGGGAAGACACCACAAGGCCTGTCGCCATAAACCTCTTTATATTGCAATTGTCTGACAGGAAGCCGTTTATGAGTTTCCCGACCGCATAGGCCCAGTAAAGACAGGCGCCTATCACACCGAGCTGGGTGGCATTGAGCAGTCCGGCGTCTATCAGCGGCTGCTTCATCACACCCATTGAGAGACGGCACACGTAATATAGCGCATATCCAAGCGTTGCCGTAATGAAAGTCTGCATGCGCAACTTCTTGTACACGGGCGTCACCCTGTCTTCGGAAACCCTGTACTGTGAGGGCTGACTTGTCCTGTAAAAATCTGTTAATAATGACATATCGTTGTGTTTTTAATTGTTCATTTTACGACGGCTGCCATCAAGCATCTGCCTGATATTTCCGTTCAGCCCTTCCGCGTCCTTCAGATCCGAAAGGTCGAAATGCACGCGGTAGCGCCAGTGGTGGTTGGAATCGGCGGGATAGTTTATCCTTTCGTTCATGAAGTCCTTGCGGCGCAGGTCCCCGTCCATTGCCAGATAGTCCTGCAGAGGGAACACGGCAAGCATCGACACGGACGAAAGATGCTCGTCGAGGCATTCCTTCACCTTGTCGCAGGGCATATCCTCTCCATTGTTGGCCATTGCATACTGCATGCGCAGGGTCTCGCTGTCGTGGGAAGAAGTGGCGCATACCGAGAGAGCCTCCCAGGGATGGCCCTTGTCCATCATCTTCATTTCCAGGGAAAGAATTCCGAGTTCGGACATAACGCCGTTCACGCAGTCGGGAACCATTCCCAGGTCCTCGCCGCAGGCCAGCATACCGGAAGCGGAGAGAAGTTCGGGAAGTTTCCTCATAGCGTTGCGACGCCAGAATCCGTCGTTGCGATGATAGAAGAAATCGTTGTACAAGGCGTCGAAACGCTCTTTCTGCCACCACTCCAGGCTGGATGTGTCGGGCGTAATCAGAGGCTGCCAGCTCCCTTCGCTGCGGGGGTCCGGATGGAACAGCCCGTCGAAAGGCAGATACATCGACTTTATCTCGTCCTCAGTGTAGGAAAGCGCCGGATTGAAATGGCCGAAAAGACCTTTGGCTATCTCTATGGGTATCTCCCAGATGCGGAAGAATCCCAGAATGTGGTCTATGCGGAAAGCGTCGAAATAACGGGCCATATGACGCAGGCGCGCCTTCCACCAGGCATATTCGTCCTTGGCCATAGTGTCCCAGTTGTAGGTGGGGAAACCCCAGCACTGACCGTCAGCACTGAAGAAATCGGGCGGAGCCCCGGTGATGGAATCGAGGTTGAAAAGTTCCGGATGCCAGTGGGCCTCGGCGCTGTCGGCGCTCACGCCGATGGGCAGGTCACCCTTGAAATGCACGCCCTTGCTGCGGGCGTATTCCGCCATCTCGAAGAACTGGCTGTCCAGGTGCCACTGTATCCAGCGCCAGAAGTCCGGGCTGTCTCCGTCCCTTTCGGCGCAGAATTCGGCATATTCCTTCAGCCAGACGCTGTTGTTTTCCTTGCAGAACTTCTTGAATGAAGCATCCTGCATATCCTTAGCGCCGTTCTGGGCAAAAGCCTTGCGTATCAGTGACATCTTCTCCTTGAAGACACGGGGATAGTCCAGTTCGGGAAGGGCATTGAGTTCCTTCTGCAGTTTCTTGAAGGAGGCATCGGCCTTGACGCCAAGCCTCTGGAGGTTCACATACAAGGGATGGAGGGCAAAACTGGAAACGGGGCTGTATGGATACGAGTCCTTCCATTCGCCCTTGCGCGTGGTATCGGTGACGGGAAGCATCTGTATTATGCACAGTCCCGTGGACGCAGCCCAGTCTATGACGTGACGCAGGTCGAGAAATTCGCCTATGCCGAAATCGTCCCCGGTGCGCAGTGAAAACACGGGTATCACCACACCCGCGCCCCTGAAACCGGGACGGTCGAACTCGGCCGCCTGATGCTCCCTTACGAAGGGGCAACCCGGTATGGGACATTCTATCCACTTGTCAATAACCTCCGCCGTTTTAGTGCCGGAGGGGAACCTTACGCTGTGGTTCTTCCATTCCATACGGCTTATCAGGCCGTCACACATCACGACGTAGAAATAATCCTTCAGCTGCGCGGCTGTAACGTCTGCGCTTACACTCCATATCCCACCTTCGCTCCATTGCATAGGATGTTTCTTTCCGGAAAGGACTATGGAAAGGTTCTCGCCCCAATGTGTCTGATATTCAATAGAAAACTTTACTTTCATATTTTTCTGAACGATATCGCAACTCCGCCTCCGGGAACCATATCTATATGTATGGTGCCGGCAGCGGAAACCGTCTTGCTTGTGATTGTATATGCCTGGGGATTCGTCTTATAGTGAGCGTCTGGAGCATCCGCATAGATGACGGCCTCATAATCACCCTCTCCCAGGAAGTCGAGGGCAACGTCGAACTCACGTTCGTTCTCGTCGGTGACTCCACCCAGGAACCATGTGTCCCTTCCCTGGCTGAATTCCCTTGCACTGCCGGAAAGTGTTTCCTGACGCGGCTGACGGGCTATTATGAGATAATCACCCGGCTCTGCGGCTATGTAGCGCGTCTGATTCCAATCGACCGCCACATCCTTGATGAACTGGAATGCGTCCATGAAAGGAGCGTAGTGCTCGGGCGTGTCTGCTGCCATCTGCAGAGGCGAATACATCGTCACGTAGAGGGCCAGCTGGTTGGCTATGGTCGCATTGACGTGAGAGTCGTTGCCGCACCAATCCTTCAGGTTCTGCTCGAATATTCCAGGAGTGAAATCCATAGGACCTCCGTTCAGACGGGTGAAGGGCAATATGGTAACGTGCTCGGGGTCATTGCCTCCGAAAGCCTGGTATTCCGTGCCGCGGGCAGATTCGTTGCCTATGAGGTTGGGGTAGGTGCGACAAAGTCCGGTCGGACGCACGGCCTCGTGGGCGTTCACCATAATATGATGCTTTGCGGCCTGAGTTACGGCATAAAGGTAATGATTGATCATCCACTGACCGTAATGGTACTCCCCGAATGGAAGGATATCACCCACATAGCCCGACTTCACGGCATCGTAGCCGTATTTGTTCATAAGGCTGTAGGCGGCCTCCATATGACGCTCATAATTTCTGACGCTGGAGGAAGTCTCGTGGTGCATTACCAATCTGATACCCTTTGTATGGGCATATTCGTTCAGGGCTGCAATGTCGAAATCGGGATATGGAGTAACGAAATCGAACACATAATCCTTGTTGCAGTTGGCCCATTCCTCCCAGCCTATGTCCCATCCTTCTATCAGAAGGGCATCGAAGCCGTTGGCTGCCGCAAAGTCTATGTATTTGCGTACGTTGGCGTTGTTTGCACTATGATGCCCGTGAGGTACGGCGGACGCATAGTCGAAACTGTCCAGATGTATGGATGAGGCGTCGGTATAGCTCCAACTGCCTGCTCCGGCTATCATCTCCCACCATACACCCATATATTTCACGGGATGTATCCAGCTGACGTCATCGTATGCGCAGGGTTCGTTCAGGTTGAGGACAAGCCTGGAAGCGAGCTGTTCCTCGGCGCTTGCAGCCACCTGAACCGTCCTCCAGGGTGTATTGCAGGGAGTCTCCAGACGGCCTTTCCAGCCCTGAGCGTCAGGAGTGAGCCAGGAACGTATCCGTGTACCGTCACACAGCAGGTGCATGCAGGGGTAATCCACCAGAGCCGCCTCGTGTATGTTGACATACAGGCCTTCCGGAGTCTTCATCTGGACGCTGGTCTGTATCCCCGTCGTGCTGTACATCGTCGTACTGGAATTGTATTGGTTCGTATGTGCTTTGAATACCTTGGAAATGCCGGTGAGGGTAGAGGTGGCATACTGGTACTCCTGGGTGTCGTAGTCTCCGGGAATCCACCATACCTTGTTGTCCTGCGCGCAGTTGAATTCACTGAGCTCTTCCTTTATCACGAAATGCACGAGAGACTGGTTGCCGGGAAATTCGTAACGGAAGCCCAGGCCGTCGTCGTACAGACGGAAACGTATGTTCATCAGCTTGTCGTCGGAAGTATGCTTCAGGCAAACGAGCAACTCGTTGTAGTTGTTGCGTATGGATGATTCTTCGCCCCATACCGGAGACCAGGTCTGGTCAAATGATGACGTGCTGACATCCACGACCTTGAAACCGTCATTGAACATATAGGGAGGCACTTCGTCCGGTTTCAATATCTTGTCACCGTCATATTCCAGCCCCTGGGCCTTGACAGCGCCACGGAGTTCGAAACCGAGCCCGGAAGGAAGCAGAACCTTCGTGTCACCCCTGTCAAGGGAGTAATACGGACGGCCTTCTCCGTCCAGCGCAAAAGTCATCTGCAGGACATCCCCCGGTGAGGAAAGCACCGTCACGTCCGTAGTTTCACCCGTCTTGTCCGTGCAGGAAACGATGCTACCTGCCAGCAGGGACAAAATGCAAAACAATGCTGCTCTTTTCATGGATTTCGGTATTTTCAGGGTCTATGGTCTCTCCTGTCAGGACATTTTCCCAATGTCCGTCAGGCAAAGTTAATGTAAATTCTTCATAATCCAACCATGGAATTACCACTGTTTCGGGCCTGTTGTTCAGGAACACGAACACGGCATCGTCATCCGTATGGCGGAAATACGCATAAGTGTTGTCGCGGCGCAGGAAATGAAGGGTTTTCCCCTTCTGGACGGCCTCGGAGGTCTTGCGCCAGTTGAAAAGCGCCGACATATAGTCGTGAAGTTCCTTTCCGTCCTGGTTCTTCTCCCAATCTTCGGGGAAATCGACCCTGAGCCCCCCGTGTCCCTGGCTCGGGTCCAGCGACCTTACCGCCAGCTCGTCTCCGGAGAATATCTGCGGATAGCCGCGCAGGGTGGCCATCAGTGTCATTATGATCTTCAGCCTGCCTGTATCGCCGTCCACTATGTCGGCAATGCGGTCAGTGTCGTGGTTGCCGGGGAAAATCATCATATGAGTGACATCCGTGTAATACAAATCGTTGGCTATGCTGTCATATATCTTCTGCAGTCCTTCGTCCCAGTTGCAGAAATCGGAGTTTATTCCGCGCGTAAGGGCTCCGTAAAGCGGGAAGTCCATTATGGAAGGGAGATTGGAGTTGAATCCGTCGCCGTTCGGATTGTCGGCCTGCCAGTAAGCTACCTGCGGAACGTTCTCGCTCCATACCTCTCCAACTATGTTTATGCCCGGATATTCCGTACGCACCGATTTGCACCACTGTGACATAGGCTCCTTCTCGTTGTAGGGATAGGTGTCCACGCGGAAGCCGTCCAGGTCGGCCCATTCCATCCACCATACAGCCCACTGCTTGAAGTACTGCAGCAGGTAGGGATTGTCCAGATTCATATCAGGCATCGAAGTATCGAACCATCCGTTCTCCATATTGGTCTTGTCCAATACGGAGCAGTAGGGGTCATTCTGCGCGGAAAACGCGCAGTTGGAATGAGTATATTCGGGCCACTGGTTGATCCAGTCCTTGAAAGGCAGGTTGTCCATCCACCAATGGGCTGCGCCGCAGTGATTGGTGACTATGTCCATTATTATCTTTATGCCTCTGTCGTGGGCCTTTCCGACCATCTGCCTGTAGGCCGTATTGCCGCCGAAGCGGGAGTCCACGTGATAGTAGTCGGAGCAGGCATAGCCGTGATAGGAGGCTTCAGGCTCGTTATCCTGCAGAAGAGGAGTGCACCATATCGCCGTCATACCAAGACCGGCTATGTAGTCGAGATGGTTCACTATGCCGGTGATGTCGCCTCCGTGACGGCCGAAGAACGCCTTCGGATCCGCCTCCTCGACTGTATCGGGGGTGTTGTCGTTGGACGGGTCACCGTTCGAGAAACGGTCAGGCATTATGAGGTATATGGCATCCCCCGTGCCGAAACTCTTCCTTTGGGCAGAGCCCTCACGCCTCCTGGCAAACTCGTAGGGAACACTGAACGACCCGTCGGGGCCTTCGAACACCAGATTGTATGTACCGGGTTCGGCTATGGGCGAGATTTCCACATCGGCAAAAAGATAATCGGGGCTGTCAGCCTTGTGAACGGCCTTTATCCTTATGCCGGGAACGTTCTTGAAGGAAACATTGTACTGTGAGATATCCTTGCCGTAAAGCATGAGCTGGAGAGGGGTTTTCATTCCTATCCACCAGCACAGGGGCTCTATCCTCTCCAATTTGTCCTGAGGGGTTGTTATCTCATAGTTCCAGGGTTCTTCCAGCTGGACATAGACCTCCACGTTGTCTTCGCCCAGAGTGCGGCGGAAGCGGAAACCGTTGCCATCGACAGGGATTATCTCGCACTTGGAACCGTTGCCGGCCCACAGGGCGGGATGGCTGTGATAGAGGTCCGTAAGATATTTGTAGAAATCGCTGTATGCGTTCCAGCAGTCAGACGGCATAGTGTCCTTCTCGAAGAAGGCGAAACGGTGATGCATACCTAATTCCTGTCCCGTATAGATGAGGGGCTGGGATTGGGGAAGAGTCCAGCAGAGCACACTCGCCACCTTCCAGGCATCGCTCAGGCGCTCGAACTCGGTGCCGGCCCAGGAGTTCTCATCGTGGTTGGAAGTGAAAGTCAGACGGAAGGCATCCTCGGGATAGCTTCCGGCATTCTCCGCCACATAGGCCGCCAGGGTGTCGGCCGTCACGCCGCCTTCGTCCAGAGTATTCAGCAAATGGTGCAGTTTCCAGGAGTATGTGGCATCGAAACCGGCCTTGTGAAGTTCGGGTTTCTCCCCTTCTGCCAGCCAGTATTTGCCGGGAAATTCCTTCCTCATCGCGGAAAGCTGTTCCTCCCAGTATTCGACAGGCATTTCACCGGCCACATCGCAGCGGAAACCGTCCACGCCGCGTTTGAGCCAGAAACGGAAGCAGTCACGCATAGCGGCTCTCATCTCCTTGTTGGAAAGATCCAGAGGGGCAATGTCTGTCCAGTCGTGCTGGACCACGAAGCTGCCGTCCTCATTGCGCAGGAACCATTCCGGATGGGATTCTGCCCAATCCGAATCAGGCGAGGTGTGATTGGCCACCCAGTCCAGAACAACCTTCATCCCGAGGGAATGGGCTGTCCTTACGAAGGCATCGAAATCCTCAAGCGTTCCGAACTCGGGGTTCACGTCGTCATACCTGCGCGGGGCATAGTATGAACCGAGCGTGCCCTTGCGCCCCTTTTCCCCTATCGGATAAATGGGCATCAGCCACACTATGTCCACTCCCGTTTCCTTCAGCCTGGGCAGCTGCCGGGCTGCGGCGGCGAAGGTGCCTTCCGGCGTAAGCTGGCGGACGTTCATCTCATAGACCGTCGTCCCGTAGGTCCAGTCGGCGTGATTCCCTTCCTGATGGAGGGGGCCGGCGCAGGAACAAAGGGCCAGAATTAAGGATAAAATAATGGTCAGACGTTTCATAACTTATTGATTATATTCGTTTTTGCTGTTTTCAAACCTTTGGCTGACACTGAAATTGCTATATTTCCGTCAATGTCCCCGCCCTCGACAATGAAACTGAGGGCCCCGCTGAAAAGATGCATCTCATTCTTCTGCAGGCTTTCCAGGCAGGTGGGATCGCCGTTGGCCACGGCCTTGAAGCTTCCGGCTCCTTCCACTTTGATTTTCACAAGGTTGGAGGCATAGGGCACAGCCGTGCCGGCTGCATCCACAACTGTAACCTTCACGTATGCGAGGTCGTCACGACCGGACAGGCTGTTTCTCGAAACCTCCGTCTTCAGTGCATATGGCTTGCCCGCAGTCCTTGCCGTCTGTTCCGCGGCCACGTTCCCCTTGCCGTCATAGGCCACAACCTTTATTTCCCCCGGTTGGTAAACGACGTCATCCCAAACCAGGCGGAAACGTCCAAGGGGCGAAGAGGCATCGAAGCCCTTGCGTCCAAGGCTCTTTCCGTTGACGAAAAGTTCGACCTCGGGATATGAGGTATAGACGAATACGGGTGTATTCTCCCCTTCGCGGCCGGGCCAGGTCCAGTGCGGAACTATGTGCAACGTCGGATCCTCTTCGTTCCATACGCTGCGATAGAGATAGTATCTGTCCTTGGGGATGTTGGCAAGGTCTATGATGCCGAACATCGAAGAATGGTTGGGCCAGTCGTCATCACCGTAAGGCGTCGGCTCGCCGAAATAGTCGAAACCGGTCCACACGAACTGTCCGAGCATCCAGGGATAATCCCTGTCGGCGGCAAAGTCCTCATCCGGTATATTGCTCCATATGCAGTAGTCCAGGTCATAGGAACTGCACTGCCTGTCCTCTGTCCTGCCGTTCATGACCTTTTCGACGGGAAAATGATAGACACCGCGTGAAGACACGGTGGAAGCGGTCTCCGTACCAAGGATGAAACCTTGCGGCAGAAGCGGGTACAACTGGGTATAGCGTGCCGGCTTGTAATTGAAGCCCGGTATGTCCAGGGCGGAACTCATTCCGAAGGCTATGCCTCCGTCCGGCTGGTCCATACCGCTGGTCACGGGACGTGTCGGGTCCTCGCGGTGACAGATATCCTGGAGGTAACGGCATACCCTTACGCCTTCTTCGGACCATTGTGACGGCACTTCGTTGCCTATGCTCCACATCACCACGGAAGGATTGTTGCGGAAATGGCGCACCATATTCACAATGTCCTTCTCCGCCCATTCGTCGAAGAAAAGATGATATCCGTTAGCGCATTTGGCAACGTTCCACTCGTCGAACGATTCCACCATAAGCATTATACCCATTTCGTCACATAGCTCCACAAGCACCTGCGAGGGCATATTGTGGGACGTACGTATGGCGTTGCAGCCCATATCCTTGAGCAGTTCCAGACGGTAACGCACCGCCGAACGGTTGACGGCGGCGCCCAGGGCTCCCAGATCGTGATGGTTGCAGACTCCCTTGAACATGGTTCTCTTCCCGTTCAGGAAAAAGCCGCCGAGAGGACGGAATTCCAGACTGCGTATGCCGAAACGCGTGATGACGCTGTCACACGCCTCCGTTCCGAGCGTTGTGGTGACACGGTTGCGCCACTTGGCCACATTCCACTCGGTATCAATGACCGCTCCCCTCTTCAATGTGGTGGCTGCGGTGTAGAGTGACGGTGTGTCAGGACTCCACAGCGCGGGATTGCGCACTGTCATATGCTGCACCAGAGGTTCGGAAAGAGAATACACTCTTCTTGTGTCTTCGCTTCTGGCCACCTCAGCGCCTTCTCCGTCGTAAAGAACGGTTTCCAGAGTGACAACCTCGCCTTTTTCCACTCCTTCCACCCAGGTTTTCACGCTTACGACGGCTTCGCTCTCCGACACGTGCGGAGTCGTTATGTACTGCCCCCATACCGGTATGTGTACGGCAGCTTTATCAATCAGATGCACCTCCCTGAAAAGGCCCGCACCGGGATACCAGCGGGAGGATTCCTCCACGTTTTCCAGCAGCACGCTTATCTCGTTGGTTCCGGCCTTTGCAAAAGGCGTGATATCCACATTGAAGGCATTGTAACCATAGGGCCAGAAACCGGCCTCGATGCCGTTGACCAGCACGCGGGCCCTGCTCATCGCCCCGTCGAAATTCAGCACTATGCTGCGTCCGTCCACCTGAGGGATATCCACGTACGTGCGATAGCAGCCCTTGCCTATCCACGGCAGTCCACCGCTGCGTGCCGTGTGCGTATCTGCCGTCTGCTCGCCGTTCTGCTCTATGGCCACAACCTGTATGTCTATGGACCTGTCGAAAGGCCCGGCTATGGCCCAGTCGTGGGGAACGCGCACCTGTGTCCAGCCTTCCGTGGCCTCATAGTCGTGATCGCGACGGAACTGCCACGAAGGGAGTATCGCAGAAATGAGAGATATAACAAGCAGTATTTTCATTTGCAGCAGCTTTTTATGGTTTCAGACTTTATTTTGAAGAAATTGTTCGATCCGCTATCCAGCAGCCTGTATTCGGAGTGGTTGCTCCAATATGCCGGTCTGTCCTCTATCACCATATCCTCTCCGACGTCATTGGGGACATAAGGCGCAATCATTGACTCCCAGGCCCTGATTCTCGCTGCGCTCGCAGCCTGGCCGAAATATGCGCTCCCCTGATCGGAAATTTCCAGCAGCGCATTCCTGTAAATGGCGCGGAAATCGTCGAACTGAAGGAGTTTGGCTATCAGCGGATGGTTGTCATTACCCCAGTGGAGCGGGTCCTGACGGCCCGAGTCGGTCTGCACTCCGCAATTGTGGCTTGTGCCCAGAGTGTTGTCGTAGTCGTACGGAATGAAGAAGAATTTGTATTTGTCCCTGTCCGTAGTATTGAAATAGATATAATAATTGTTGGCGTTGTTCCAGTAATCGTCCCACATACCCACAATCACATTGACGGCATAGGTGCGCAGCAGCAGTTCAACGTCACAGACTGAAGTAATCCATATGCGGAATTCCTCCCCCTTTTTTGTGTTCAGCGCCGTGATGAAAGACTTGAGCTGTTCCCTGGCCTGATCGAAATCGTTGTCATCGCTCTTGAGCTCGTAGGTGTATTCCTCGTCTCCGCCCGAATCCACACCGTAATCGGCATTGACACTGTTGAGGGCCGCACCTCCACGGCACTTCCACAGATTGCCGTCCGCCCCTCCGAAAAGCTCCTTCCTCTGTTTCAGATACCTGGTGTCTATGGATTCCTGCAACTGATAGACACCGTAATACACTTCCTTCTGGTCTCCGGAAATCCTCAGCCACAGGCGGCAGTAACTGTTGTAAACGGCCGTCCATATCCCCACGCGGCGGAAAAGGTCATAACAATATATCTCCCTGGCATAAAGAGGGTCGTCTTTGAACCATTTGAGATTGGCTTTGCGGCAACCGTGCACCTCATGTTCGTCATCCTTTACGAACTTGCGGAAATTCAGCCCGAAATGGCAGTGGTGCCACTGAGTGCCGGACGGTTTGTGCGTCTCGCCGCCGTTTCCTTCGGGGCGTCTGCGCGAGGTGTTTCCGCGAAGCCTGAGGCCGGCATCCTCTATTTCCGTGACCTCCCTGTTCTTTATGAAAGTGGCGTCACAGTGCACGTACTGCTTGGTCTTGTTGTTCCTGTCATACATTCCCAGCAGTTCGTTCCACTGATCCTTCTTCACGTTTATATGGACCTCCGGCAAGGCTTCCAGGTCGAAAACATAGGCAGTGCCGTACATGTCTTCTTCCTGAACCGGTTCCGGGGTCGGTTCAGGTGCAGGCTCGGGCTGCAGTCCCTTCGTGGAACAGGACAGCGCCAGACATAAAGCAGTCAAAAGGCATATTGTTCTTCCCGTTTTCATTTGAAGGGATCCATCGCTATTGTAGGTTTACCGTCCTTGAAGGCGCCATAATCGTAGCCGTTCCTGGAATGTTCGGATTCGGGCTCCCACAGTATGATTCCCTTGAACCAGTCGAAGCCGGCCACGCCGTCCATAATGTACTGCAGACAGTCTCTCGAAGCTTCGTCCTGAGATGCAGGCATTCCGAATTCCACCAGCATCACGGGTTTGCCGTAGTTGATGTGCAACAGCTGGAAATTGGCCACAGATGCCTTTGCCTTGGGCTGCCAGTCGGGATACTCTCCGTTCTCCCAGTATGAAGGGTAGAGGGAAAGTCCTATCATGTCATAGTTCACACCGGCAGTCTTCATAAGGTCATAGAACCATACCAGAGTATCATTCTTCCACGCATTGCTGATATGAAGGACAACGACGGCATCAGGATACAGTTCTTTCACGACCTGCGCGCCGGCATTGAAATAGCTTGCGAAATTGCCTGCCTCGCCGCCTTTGACACGTCCCGATTCCCAGAGCATGCCGTTCTCCACTTCGTTGCCCACCTGGACCCAGGTTACGTCTATTCCGGCGTTTTTCAAACAGCCCAGAACGTCGCGGGTGTGGTCGGCCACGGCCTGTGCCATCTGCTGAGGACCGTAGTTTTTCCAGGCCGCAGGCACAGGCTGCTTGCCCGGATCACACCAGCTGTCGCCGTAATGGAAGTCAATCATTATACGCATGCCCAGCGCCTGCGCGCGCCTGCACTTTACCAATACATCATCTTTGCCGCACCATCCGCCCTCGGGATTCACCCACACGCGCAGTCGCACCGTATTGCATCCAAGTTCGGCCATAAGCGCCGTACACTCCCTTTCCTCGCCGGCGGCATTGTAAAATTTGAAGCCCTTGCTCTCCATTTCGGTGACCCACGAAATGTCGGCGCCCTTGGCAAAGGTTATCACTTTCTTTTCTGTGTCTGAGGGTGTTTCACTTGTCCCTGCCTTGCAGGAGAACAGCAGAGCAAAGCATATAAACGGAAGTAATGTCTTTATATTCATATAATTACAACTGGAATACCACAGATGAGTAGGAGCCGAGAGAAAGCGTGACGCCGTTGACCTTGACGGAACCATTGGAGAAAACGGTCTTCGATATGTCGTCGCTCAGCGTCAGGTTTGTGGGAGACCCTCCGAAATTGTGGACCACCAGCAGTTTCTGACCGTCACAGCTGCGGTACCACGCAGATACGGAAGCGTTCGAAACGGTGCAGGGCGTCATATCGCCCTCGCCCAATGCCTTGTATTCCTTCCTCAACTTGCCAAAGCTGCGGTACAGGGAAAGTACGGAATCATCGGCGGAAGACTGGGTCTGAACGGAAATGGTGGAGGTCAGCATAGCCTTGTCCACCTTGGTCCCGAGTTTGGCGCCGGCAAGCGATGACCCGTCCGCATTCCACATTATGGGAGTGCGTACGTATTCGTCCCCGTTGGCCTTGGTCCCCCAGTAACCGAGTTCTTCGCCCTGATATATGTAGGGCTGACCTCCGGAAGTGAGAAGAACGGCGGCGGCAAGTTTCATTTTGGATGTATTGCGTCCCAACGTACTGCCCACCCTGTCTTCATCGTGATTGGAAAGTTTCGTCGCGGCAATCGCTCCGGAGCGCTGCTGCGCGTAGGAATTGTGATAAGTGCTTATCGTGGCCGCGAAATTCTGCGCATTGCCCGAATTAAGGGCCTCGGTAAGCCTCCACCAGAAACCGAACTCGAAGAAAGCCGGTATGCCTTTGTAGTAAGGCGCCACCTCGGAAGGTTCCGAGAAATGCTCTCCCACCATATAGAAGTCGCCTTTGCCGCCGGAAGATTTGTAAGTGGCGTTGCAATGGTCATAGAATTTTTTCAGGAACGTGGGGTTCTCCGAAGATTTCGAATTGTGATATATGTGTTTCACGGCATCCAGACGGAAACCGTCCACACCCATTCCTATCCATTTGTCTGCAGCTTCCGTCACAGCCTTGAACGCCTTGGAATTTTCACAGCTTTCGGCTGCCCCGTAATTGATGTCAGGCATATAGGAGCCGAACACCGACAGATAGTATTCCTGAGTCATTCCCGGCAGCAGTATGTCGGACGGGTCGAAGGAGGAAGTGCTGGGATAAATGTATATCGTACCCCCGTAGGAGAGGGTGTTGGCTCCTTCCTTGCCGCCGTATTTCGTACCCGTGGGCCAGGAGTCGGAAGTGGACGTACGTATCAGCACGCCCCAATCCGTTTCCAGCTCAAGACTCAGGCTGCAAACGTTGCCGTCCTTATAGAACTGCTCCATCTGCCCGTCGCCATAGTAGAGCCATATTCCTGAAGTCTGAGTTCCTGTATTTGAAACGGTTTCGACCTTGTCAAGCTTTACGGAAGAGGGTTTCCCCGAGCTCAGGCCCAGGGTGAATTTCACATTCTGTGCTCCTGACGTGCCGGTGGCCACTCTTGACCATTCGCCGGCGTTGTAGGACGATTTCGGTATCATGGGGAACTTGCCGGCCTTGACGTCCTTTTCCGGCTCGGATGATATCATATAATAGTCGCGGAATGATGACTCCGCGGAAGAAGTCGCATCGAGGAACCACGTATGATTCTTGGAACTGTGATTCAGCACATAATCGAGATATATTTTTATGCCCTTGGCGTGTGCCGCGTCCAGAAGGGCCTTGAAATCAGCCTCCGTACCATATTCGGGGTTCACGGAAGCGTAATCCTCCACGTCATATCCGTGATATGATGTGGCCTTGTGTATGGGAGACAGCCACAGAGCCTCAACTCCCAACGAAGTGAAATAATCCAGTTTCTGACCTATGCCCTTGAAGTCCCCTATGCCGTCACCGTTGCTGTCGGCGAAACTGTACACCAGCAGCTGGTATGAAAGTTTTGAATTCCCGGAAACGGGAGTCGGGTCCGGTTCGGGGTCCGGTGTCGGCTGTGAACCTCCTTTGTTGCAGGAAACCAGCAGGAGAGACATCAAAAGGAAGGCAAGTATTTTTTTCATACCGCAATATACAAAAAAAACGCCGGCCCCGGAAATCACGGAGCCGGCGGATAAAAAACTACAGTATTATTTCCTGATTGATTGTAATGGTTTCCTCAACTGAGTCATAAATGACGTTGAAGCCTGCCGCAGGAACTCCGATGTCAGAAACGGTGATATTGGGACCTCCGGGAACTGCCGTGAACGGATTGTTCCACTCATAGGTACCTCCACGGTCACCGCAAGCCCAGTCTGCACCGAAACGGATCTTCCAACCACCTTCATAATGCCTGTTGAATGAATAGAACTTGCCTTCTCCGGCATAGAACATGAATTCATCGCCGCTCCAGCCGTTGAAGTCACCTATCAGGCCGCATACTGTTGAAGAGATTGAAATCTGTCCCGTTTCGGGGTTGTAGATAACGACATAGGTACCGTCGGCGGGAACTGTGATGTTGCCACCGCCTGCAACAGCCTCGAACGGTTCATCTATTTTCGTGCAGGTACCGCCGAAATTCTCAGCCCAGTCGGCATCCTTGCGGATCTTGATCTGATCGGCTGTGGTCAGCGCAACGGGGCAGCTGACCCAGAGACCGTCGGAAGCGAGGTTCATAGGGATATCATTGTCCCAATTGATACCGACAGATGCTATCGAGCCTGTTATGCCCCATACGAGGGTTCCGAGGGTTCCGTTGTTGAGATTGAGGACAACTATAAGGTCGCCGTGCAGGTTGATGTTTTCACCATTGAAGATGGCCTGAACATACTTGCCGGCCTCTGCGGGGGTGTTTCCGCCGAAGTTCTGGTCCCAACCCGCGTCGAAGCGTACTTTCCAGCCGCCGTCGGCGATTGTGGTCCTGGGACTTACCCAGATGCCGGGAACAACTTCGTTCATAACCACGTCAGGATTGCTTCCCCAACCGGTGAAGTCTCCTACAAGGCCCCAGCTCTTGGCTGCATTATTGACCGTGATTGTCTCAGCGTTGGCGTCATAGATGACAAAGTACTTGCCGTCTTTCTCGACACAGAGATTCTTTCCGTTGTTGACAACGTCGAGGGGTGTTTCCAGCGTTACCTGATAAGGCTCGGCATCACCGGTTGCGCCGCGGTTCTCGTCCCAGGCGGAATTCTTGCGTATCTTGAAGCCGTCACCGCCTTTCAATTCGATTGCGGGGCTGGTCCAGACTCCACCTTCCTCTGTCATGAAAACATCGCCTGCCCATTCGTTGAACGCACCTATCACGCCCCAGACGGTTCCGTCTGAAACCGTAATAGTCTCATCAGCCGTATTGTAGACAATCTTGTAGAAGCCGTCAGCGGGAACAGCAAGGTTCTTGCCGTTTGCAGTAGCGGCGACAGGTGTATCGAGTGCAACCACGTAAGGCTCGGCCTCACCGGGTGCACCGCGGTTTTCGTCCCAGGCGGCATCCTTGCGGAGCTTGAACGAGTCGTTGGCTAAAATGTTGGCATAGCCTGTCCAGGTACCGCCGATTTCGTTCATCTCGATATCCTTCTCCCAGTCGCCGCCGACACCTATGATGCCCCAGCCCTGATATGCTGGTGCGGGAGGATCGACAGGTTTGATGGTAGGCTCTTCGTTGCCGTACATCTCTGAATTGATTTCAGCCGTCATAGGCTGGGTACCCATATAGAAGTAGATGCGGTATTGGCCGGCAGGGATGGGAATGTTTGCACCACCGGGAGTGAGACCCTCGAGGTCACCGCCCCAGTTGTTATCCCAGCCACCGTCGAGGCGGAACTTGAATTCCGTATCGGAGAGTACGTCAACGTCGGCCCAGAAGCGGCCGAAATACATATTGTAGTCCATCACGATATCATTGTCCCAATCGCCGTTGAGGCCGATGACACCTACCTTGTCGAAACCGTATTCCTTGTTGACGATGAGTTCATCCTTGTCGAAATTGAACAGATAGTACCTGTGAGCTCCGTAACACATGATGTTCTGTGAAGCGTCTCCGTTGATGAGCTTGAAGGAAGCTGCCTCGGGAGCTTCGGCCTGAGCCTCTGATCCCCAGTTGCCGGTGTCTGATGACCAGTCACCGCCGTAGGTGAACTTGAAGCCGGTTGAGGCGGTACCGTCTTCCTTCTTGCACTGGAAGTCAACTACGCCGCGGTAATTGATGCCGTCATATGAATAGTTGAAGAGTTTGGGATAATCCGAAGGTGCCCAGCCCTGATAGTCACCGGGCACGTCGACAACGTCGAGTTCACCCTTGGTCTCTTCGAACAGTACGAATGCGGCAGTCACGATGTTGGAGTGCTGCACGTATTTCTCGATGTTCACGCCCTTGTCGGTCTGGATGAAGGCATCCAGACGGAACTCGGCATTTACCGTGGTGTTGGGCTCATAGCCCATATTGAGGAAAATCTTGTTGAATTTCTTCTGACCGAAAGAGATGACACCGTTCGCAATGGTGGCATCCACTTTCTTGGCTTCCTCGAAATTGTCTCCCTGTACGTCGACGTACAGGACGTAGGCAGCGGGAGTCACGGGGAGTCCGAACTCAGCCTCCGAATAGGTGGTTGTGATGTTCTCTCCGTCCTCAGCCAGCTGGCAGCCCTCAATGTTTCCCAATGCCTGGGCCTTGAGGTTGTTGGGATTGATCTGCACCTCGATATGTTCCTGCGTACAGGCCGCAAGCAGCATACCGGAAAGGGCAATCAGTGAATAAAATATCTTTTTCATAATGAGTCAACTGTTAATAACCGGGGTTCTGTACAAGGTTGCCGTTGGCATTGAGATCGTCAGCGGGAATCGAGAAGAGGTTGAAGTGTGAATCGACAGCCCTGCCTTCCGGAACGCCGCCCTTGAATTCCCAAAGATAATCAGAGGAAGTGAACAGACCGAAACGGATAAGGTCCTGACGGCGGTGTCCTTCGAGATAAAGCTCACGGGCACGTTCGTCAATGATGGTGTCAAGTTTAAGGTCTGTATCTTCGAGGCCTGCACGCGCACGGACAAGGTTGAGATACATACGGCCAAGATTCTTCTCGGCTGCATTGCGCGCTGCACACTCGGCATACATAAGATATGCATCGGCTACGCGGAATACGGGGAAATCGATGTCGACGAAACCGTTGTGCTGTGCTGTAGAACCGTCGTGGTTGACATTGACGAATTTCATTGATTTCCAACCTTCGGATGCACCGTCAGCGTCACGGAGCTGGTCAATATACTGTTTGTAGTCACCCTTGAAGAAATTGCCGCGCAGGTCATTTTCCTCGAACTTGCTGGTGAAAGCTCCCGTGAGGGAAAGTCCTGACCAACCTGAAGAAATGCCGAGCGATCCGGCATCCATAGTCTTGCCTTCCTTGCCTGTGACCGCCCAGGTGCAGGCGAAGGTCAGGAAGTTTGTGGAACCGTATGAGCGCAACAGATTACCGTCCTGAGGAGCGACAAAGATAATCTCGTCACCACCATAGGTGGTATTCCTGGTCCAGAGGTGGTTGTCGGCGCAGAACAGGTCGGAATATACACCGTGAAGAGGATATTCGCTAATAATCTGCTCGCATACTGTGGCACAGTCGCCATACATTGCCGTACCCTTCCATATTTCGGCATTGAGGTAGAGCTTGGCAAGAATCATCTGAACCATACCCTTGTCGGCACGGCCGTATTCACCGTTACCGGGCTCGGCAAGACCGTTTCCTTCAAGAAGGGACTTAGCCTCGGTTACCATCCAGTCGAAAAGGTCGCCGCGCTTGATCATCTGCGGTCCCACAGAACCTACGGAATCGTTCTCCGTGGGGAAAGGAACGTTGCCGAACATATCTATGGCGTGGTAGAAGCTCAGAAGCCTGAGGGCGCGTGCCTCCGCAATGTAGTTCTGTTGTTTGGCAAAGCCGTTGAACGTAGCGGCATTTGCCCTGCGGATGAACTCGTTGCACTGGCTTATCTGGAAGAAGATACGCATATACATACTGAAAACGAACTCGTTTGAGGCGTTCCAGCACTGATTGTGAAGATCGAACAGGGTACCGTCATTCCAGCAGCAGGTAGCTACGTCCGTGGTAACTTCCTGAAGATTGACTACGGCACGCATATACTGGCCGTAACCGCCGTCCACACCGTCGATGTCGGGATCTGAACCGGGACCTGCGGAAGAAGATGAACAGAGACCCTGATAGCATTTCGCCAGAAGCTGGTTGAAAGCTTCCTGGGAATTGAGTACGTCCTCGGGGAGAACCGTATTGGGATCTATAGGGGTAACGTTGAGGTCTTTAACACATGAAGACGTGAAGCCTGCAAGCATCAGAGCCACAAGAGCCGTTGCAAAAAATTGAATCTTTTTCATATCTCTTTCGTGTTAAATTAGAAATTGAACTTCACACCGAGTATATAGGTGCGGGGTCTGGGATACATATTGTTGTCGATACCGTTGAAAATCTCCGGGTCGATTCCCCTGTACTTTGTAATGCAGGCCGCATTCTGAACAGTTCCGAAAACGGAGAGATACATGTCACGGGCAATCACGTTGCAGAGGTGGAAACGGTAGCTCAGGGTGATGTTGTCAATCTTCAGGAACGAAGCGTTGGTGACGTACATGTCTGACCAGTACTGCGCATAGTTCTGGAAATTGTGCTGTTCGGCCGTCACGTAACGGTTGTTTATGAAGCTGTTGGTGCTGAGGTCCGTAAGGAGGTCGCCGTTGCTCATCACGTTGTTGTACACGTAGTTGCCCACGTTGGAGTGAGCGCTGATGGCGAGGGTGAGTTCCTTCCAGCTGAGCTGGGTGTTGAAACCGAAGGTCCAGTCGGGAGCGGCCTTGTGGAAGCAGTACTTGTCGGCAGTGTCAATCTTGCCGTCCTTGTTGCGGTCCACATAGAGACCCTCGATGGGATTGCCCTTCTCATCGTATACCTGCTGGTAAACGAAGAACGAATTGGGGGCCTGGCCTGTCTGATGTACCTGGATGGTGTTGCCCGTACCGCCGGAGATTCCACCGGTATAAACGCCATAGTAGTTGGGACGCTCGTCATCCGTGGTAAGACGGGTGATCTCCGTCTTGTTCCAGGCGGCGTTTACGCCTATGCTCCAGTGCCAGTCTTTCTTCTCGATGGCCACTGCATTGAGTTCGACCTCGACACCGGTATTCTGAAGGTCACCGATGTTGGCATCAAGATAGTTGCTGAGGTTGGCGCCTGCGGCAACGGGTGTGTAGTTGAGCAGGTCCTTGGTGTACCTCTTGTAGAAGTCCACGCTACCGGTAATCCTGTCGTTGATGAAACCGAAGTCGATACCCGCATTGTATGTGGTGGTCGTCTCCCACTTCAGGTCGGCATTGTAACCTTTGGCCGTGATGGGCTGTATGGTGTTGCCGGCGAAATTGTACTGGCAGGCGTCAGTGTTATAGACATAGGATGCGATGGTGGGATAGAAACCGTTGCCCAGATCCTGCTGACCGGTCTGACCGTATGACAGACGGAGTTTCAGGGCTGAAACTGACTTCGAGTTCTTGAGGAATTTCTCGTTCTTGATGTTCCATCCGAAGGCTACTGAAGGGAAAAGGCCCCATTTGTTGTTGGAGAAGCGTGAAGTACCGTCGGCACGGAACGTTGCAGTCAGCATATAACGGTTGTCATAGCTGTAGTTGACGCGGCCGAAGAAGGACACGAGGAAGAGCTCTCCCTTGTAAGTGTTGGGGTTGGCCAGGAAATAGCTGGGATCCGTCTTGGGAGTGTTATCAGCCTTGTAGGACTCGTTGAAGGACTCTGTCCTGAAGTGCTGCCAGCTGTAACCGGCCATAGCCTCGAAACTGTGCTTCTCGACCCAGGTGTGGGTATAGTCCGCATAGGCCTCGAGAGTCTGGTCCATCTTGGTCTGGTTATAGTTGGTATGGTAACCTGAAGCGTGGTTGTTGGCCTGCTGGCTGGTGGTATGCATTGACTGCTCGGTATCGGGTTTCACGTCCACAGTACCTTTTGAATGGGTATAGTCCATACCGAGATTCAGGTTGAGGCGCAAGTCCTCCAGACCGTGAATCTTATAGTCAATCTGTGCATTGCCGAGGAACCTCTGGGCATTGCTCTTGTCAAGCTTGTCGTTGATGAGGGCCACGGGGTTCTGGTTTGCCATAGTGTTGCAGTTGTCCACAGTGAAAGTACCCTTGCCGTAGTTCCACCAGCTGTAACCGTTCAGACCGTTCTTGTCATAAACGGGACGGGTGGGGTCGTACTGAACGGCCTGGGTGATGGCTCCCGTGTTTGCAAAGCGGGTATCCATATTCATTCCCTTTCCGTTCAGATTGATGGTAAGATGCTTGTCAAGGAAGGTGGGGGCCAGGTTGAGGGACAGGGTCTGACGGTCCATCTTCGAAGTCTTCAGCGTACCGTTGTTTTCCAACACGCCGATGGATGCGCGATAAGGCATTGAGAAGTTCTTGCCTTCAGCCACACCGGAAACGGCAACGTTTCCTTCATAGTTCTGTGCCAGCTGGAATATCTCTTTCTGCCAGTTCGTGTTGGCTGTGCCGAGATTCTTGTAGTTGTCGCTGTCCGTTCCGTACTGCTTGCCAATGAGGGCACGCAGACCGTCGGCATCAAGAACGTCCACATATTTGGCGTTCTGGCTGAGGGAAGCGGTGAAATCGGCATCGAAGTGAGGAACCTTGCCGCTGGTCTTACCCTTCTTGGTGGTAATCATTATGACACCGTTGGATGCGCGGCTACCGAAGATGGCGGTTGCGGAAGCGTCCTTGAGGACAGTGAATGTCTCGATGTCGTTGGGGTTGATTGAAGCAAGGGGATTGCTTGTACCGCTGATACCGTCATTCGAAATGGGAAGACCGTCGATGACGATAAGAGGATCGTTGGAGGCCTGAAGCGAGGAGCCGCCGCGGATACGTATCGTCGAGCCGGAACCGGGAGCGCCGTCACCTGTCGTAACGACTACACCGGCAGACTTGCCCTGCAGAAGTTCTGTGGGAGAGGCAACGACACCTTTGTTCAGATGGTCGGCCTTGACGGCAGACACCGAACCGGTCATATCGCTCTTCTTGACCGTACCGTAGCCTATGACTACAACCTCGTCAAGATAGGCTGTGTCTTCCGCAAGCACAGTCTTGGCCTGTACCTCGGAAGCCTTCACAACCACTGTTGAATAGCCTATGCAGCTAATCTCCAGGATTGCGTCAGCAGATGCAACCTTGATGGAGTAATCGCCGTCGATGCCCGTAACGGTACCGTTGGTGGTACCCTGCTCGACGACTGAAGCGCCGATTACAGGCCCGACTTGATCAACGACCACTCCCTTTACCTCGTACCCGCCCTGGGCGGATACTCCAGCCGACATTGCAACCGAAAATGCAATGAAGGCAAGTGTGGTTAGGATTTTTTTCATAAAAAGATTGGTTTGTTGATATGTTAGTATGTTATTGTTTTTTGTGTTCTTCGACGAATGCGACGCAGACCGAGCCAAGCAGCAGCAATACGGCTGCAACTATGAACATGGCCGCCTGGGAGCCGCCCACCAGCGCAAGGACAAGTCCTCCTGCCGCGGCCGCCACTATCTGCGGGAAGCAGATGGAGCAGTTGAAAAGCCCGAGGTACGTTCCAATATGGTCGGTAAGCGCATTGGTGACAAAAGTGAAGGGTATGGCGAGCATTGCGGCCCATACGAAACCTATGAGAATGAAGCTTGCGAACAGCAGCCATTTGTCGTGTATGAAGAAAACTGAAAGGAAGCCTGCGGCGCCGAGCACCAGGCTCACCGCGTAGGCCAGTTTCAGGGTCTTGAACCTGGGAATCACCAGAGCCCATATCATTGCGCCGATGGCCTCGACGGCGAACAGCAGACCGACCCAGTTGCCTGCGGCCTGATACCCCTCGGATGCCGCATCGGTCACGCCCCAGCAGGTGTCTGCTATGGCTCCGTTGGTGTAAGTCCACAGAAGAAGGAAGGCGGCCCAGCAGAAGAACTGCACGAGACTCACCGTCCAGAAAGTCCCGGGGGCCTTTTTCAGAAGTTTCCACAGGGACAGGTCATTCTCCTTCCCGGAAGCGGTGTCAGGACCGAGCGAATGAAATTCGGCATACTCCTTCGGATTCATTTCCTTCACTCTGAAGAAAGTGTACAGCACGCAGAGAATCAGGATAGCCGCACCGCAGTAGAAACTCCATATCACGCTGTCGGGCACCACACCGGCGGGCGCCGTGTTGGCAAGCCCTATCCAGGTGAGGAATATGGGGAAAAGATAGCCCACGAGTGAACCGGCGTTGCAGAGGAAGCTCTGCACGGAATATCCCTGCGCCTTCTGGTTTTCGCCGACCATATCGCCCACCATCATCTTGAAAGGCTGCATCGCCACGTTGATGCTGGTGTCCAGGAGCATAAGGCTGAAAAGCCCGAACCACATCGCCCCGTTCAGACCCAGGAAAAGTTTAGTCCCGAAATCTATGCTGCCCGAATTGGGAAGCAGAAGCATCACCAGCACGGCCACGAGGGCTCCTCCGAGCAGATAGGGTTTGCGCCGTCCCATACGGCACCAGGTCCTGTCCGAATACTTGCCTACCAGGGGCTGTACCAGCATACCCATAAGGGGCGGCAGTATCCAGAAGAAACTCAGCTGATGGGGGTCCGCACCGAGGGTTGCGAATATTCTGGAGATGTTAGCGCTTTGAAGGGCATATGCAATCTGCACTCCGAAAAAGCCGAAGTTGAGGTCGAAAATGTCCCTGAATGAAAGATTTGTATCTTTTGCCATACTTGTAATAATCCTTCGCAAATTAAAAATTCTGACGGGTTTAAGTGAGTTTTTCTGGATGAACTGCAGAATTTCAAAGATGAATTGCATAGATATTTGTCAGAAGTATTAATAATGTTAACTTCGCATTGAGTTATGAACGACAGGAAGAACCATATCATCATCCACAGTTTCGCGCTGATGCATCTGGTGGTTGCCCTCGGATGCCGCCTTATTGGAGTGGCCGACGACCTTATGCTGACCCTGCTCACCATGCTGCTGATCGTGATGATATGTTTCCGCTGCCGGAGCAGCGCCGTATTCATGGCTGTCAGCGTAATACTCGTGAACATCGTGGGCGTAATCCTCGGCAAGGGCACGGCGGCGCTTATTTCCCTGGTCACGGATTCCCCGCTGCTGATATATCCGCTGTCCACGCTGCTGTGCACTGAAATAATGGGATGGGGATGGCTGGAAGCCGCTACGGCCTATATGAAAAGGCATCCGTTCTCCGAGGAGGAGAAGGGCTCCTTCAACCTGAAATGGCTGCTTGCCGCGTTCGTCATAATCATAGTCGTGCGTCTGGTGCTGCTTCTGGCCGGGCACGACCTGAGCGACAGCCGCAATGTCCTGGTCGGTGTGCTGCTGGACTATGTGTTCTCCTGCGCCGCCCTCGTCTGGGTCGCCGAATATGCCATAAAGAATCACCAGAAGGCCAGGCTTTCAGAGATGGAGGCCAATCTGGCGCAATACCGCTATATGAAGCTCAAACAGCAGGTGAACCCCCATTTCCTGTTCAACTGCCTGAACATACTCGACTGCCTCATCCAGGAACAGAACACCGAGAAGGCCAGCGCGTACACCCACAAACTTGCCGAGATATACCGGTATATGCTGGGCAACGACGACAAGCAGATTGTCAGCCTGAGGGAGGAGATGCGCTTCGTGTCCCAGTACGTGGACCTGCTCAAGGTACGCTGGCCGGAAGGGCTTGAATTCAGGATGGAGATTGCGCCGGAGCATATGGACAGGCCTGTGGTGCCGTGCAGCCTCCAATTGCTCATAGAGAACGCCACAAAGCACAACGCCGTGCATCCCGACAGGAAACTGACCATAAGCATACATTCCACCGACAAGAGCCTTGTGGTGTCCAACAACCGCTGCCCCAAACTGAACGCGCCCGCCTCGACGGGGATAGGCCTTTCCTATCTGCGCAAGCAGTACAGGGACCTCGGGGACAAGACCATCATCATACGTTCGACGGACGAATCGTTCACAGTAATACTCCCTTTTCTGTAAGCGCATATGAAAGCGATGATAATAGAAGACGAACGCATGGCCCGCGAACAGCTTGCCAACGTGCTCACGTCCAACTTCCAGGACGTGGACATAGTCAGTATGACGGATTCCGTCGTGGACAGCGTGAACTACCTGCGCTGCAACCCGCAGCCTGACGTCATATTCATGGACGTGGAACTGCTGGACGGCAACGCCTTCGAGATCTTCAAGAGGGTCGACATACGCTCCAGCGTCATTATGACCACCGCTTACGATTCCTATGCCATAAAAGCCTTCGAAACGGGAAGCATAGACTATCTCCTCAAGCCCATATCCCTGGAAAGGCTGCGCAAGGCGGTGGGACGCTGCAGGGAAAAGACCGGATACAGGGAACTGCTCACCATACGCTGCGGCCACAACATAATCCCAGTAAACGTGGATGAGATCGCCTGTTTCTATTCGGAAAACAAGGCCAACTACATACTGACCTTCAACCGGGAGCACTATCTCATCGAACGCAAGATGGAGCAGATGGAGGAAGAGCTGAACCCCAAAACCTTCTTCAGGATATCCAGAGGATGCATAGTGAACAAAAAAGCGGTATGCGGGGCGTCCAGGGACAATGCGGGGCACTTGACAGCGAAACTGTCGCCGGAGGCACCATTCGAAATGACCGTATCACGCTCCAGGATGGACCTCTTCCTCAAATGGATGGAAAATTACAGATAGAATTGGAAAAGAGAAACTTCATACTTTCAGCGCTCGCCGCGCTGTTCATTCTGCCGATTGGCGCTCACAGAGCAGTAGCCCAGGACGGATACAAGAGCCTGGGCGGCTCGCTGCTTCCCTACGTCATCGAAAACGGTGACACAGTATTCCTGGCCCCGCTCAAGGCAGCGCGCGTCTATGAGAAGAAACCTCGCAAGAAGGGGCGTGAATGGCGAAAATATTACAGGCTCGTATATAATTTTGCAAAGGTTTACCCTTATGCCGTCGTCGCCCGCGACATAGTGGAAGAGGTGGACAGCACAATAAAGACGGACGGTCTGAAATACGTAAGGAAGGACCGTTATGTCGGCCAGGTGACCAAGGAACTGTTCCACCACTTCGAAAAGCCGTTGAAGAACCTGACGATAACCCAGGGAGAACTGCTTATGAAACTCGTGGGCAGGGAATGCGGCTTCACACCCTACAGCATAATAAGGGAGTTCAAGAACAACTATGCCGCCGCGTTCTGGCAGGGCATAGCAAAGCTCTTCGGGGAGGATCTGAAACGTCCGTACGACCCGGACGGAGAAGACGCCGCCACCGAGGAACTTGTAAGCCAGTGGTGGGCCGGGGACTTCGTGCAGACCTACTATGAGATTTTCTGGGAGGAGCCTCCCATCACCGAACTGCCTGAAAAATACAGAAACGCCCTTCCAAGGGTAAGACGCCTGCCGTAAAACGCGGCCGCCGTCAGAAGACGAACCAGTTGTCCCTGTATATCCAGCTGTCGAGAATTATCAGCTGAGCCCCTGTGGACAGGGTTTCGCGGGCCTCGACGTGGAGATGCCCGAATATGAAATAATCCACCTGACGCTCCTTCAGTATCGATTCGGCATAAACGGCCAGCGGTTCTTCCTTGCCTTTCCACACATATTGCGCACGGCGCGCAAGACGGTTGTTGCGGCTCCACCTGCGGCCTATGGCCATCGCCACCGAGGGATGCAGCAGATTGCTGAACATCCACTGGGTGATGCGGCTGTGGAATATCCTGCGCATTATAAGATAGGACCGGTCCGTTCTGCCCAGGGCATCACCGTGGCCGAGGCAGAATGTCTTTCCGCCTATCTCCACGAATGAAGGCTGGACCAGTTTCGTCATCCCGAGTTCCTCGAAATAGCCGTAGGTCCATACGTCGTGGTTGCCCTGGAAGAAATATACCTTCACACCGGCGTCCATAAGGTCCGTCAGCGCTGCCAGCACCCTTACGTACCCTTTGGGCACGGTGTATTTCCACTCGTACCAGAAGTCCCAGATGTCACCCAGCAGATACAGGGCATCCGTATTCCCGTCGTTGATCTTCTTCAGAAACGCCACGAAACGCGCCTCCCTGCCTTCAGGATCCATCACCTGAAGCCCCAGATGCACGTCCGACACGAAATATGTGAGTTTTCCTTCCATTACACCAGGGTGGCTTTATACATAACGTACGCCATAAATGCAAGTATGGCCACACCGACAATCGCGCAATACAGGGCGAACCACTTGAGGGAAGCCTTCTTCACGAGGGCTATCATCACCTCGCAGGCGAAAAGCCCGGAAACGAAGGCGCTGACAAAACCGAGTATCAGAGGAAGGCTTCCTATCACGGCCGCCGAATCGCCGAAACCGCCTCCGACAAGATCCAGAAACGCCTCCCCGAGAATGGGTACAAGCACCATAAGGAAGGAGAATTGGGCCATATCGGAACGCTTCACGCCGCACAGCAGACCGGTGCTGATGGTGGTGCCGCTGCGGCTCAGACCGGGAGTCACGGCCACAGCCTGCGCCAGGCCCACCACGAAGGCCTGCAGATATGAAATGCCGTTACGGTAGCCCTTGCGCTCGGCCAGGCACTGTTTGTCGCCCCTTGCCGCCAGTTTGTCGGAAAGGAACAGCAGCACTGCCGTCACAAGCAGGGAGATGCCCACGATATGGAGGCCCGAGAAAAGTGCGGTAACCTCATCCTTGAAGAACATCCCGACAATGAAAACCGGTATCATCGATACACATATTTTCAGGATATAGTCCGTCTCTTCGTTGTATTTGAACTTGAACAGACCGCAGAGAAGCTGCCATATCTGCTTGCGGAAAACCACGATGGTGGCAAGCACCGTGGCGGCGTGCACCATTACCTCGAACGACAGGAAAGCCTCGTCGTCAGGCAGCTTTATACCGAGTATCTCGCGGGCTATCATCAGATGGCCGCTGCTGGACACGGGCAGGAATTCGGTAAGGCCCTGCACAAGGCCGAGAATTATCCCTTCAAACCATTCCATCCTACTTCTCCTCCTCTTTGCGGACAACCCTCATTATAGCCACGATTTCGATTACAATGCCGCATACGATCACAACGGGAGCGGCTACAAGACGGCGGAAATCGAACATTTCGTAGTTGAAAACCGCCGGGTCCTTCACGGCCGGGCCGCACATCAGAATGTAACCGGCTATCATCACGACCAGCCCGATAATCATCAATCTTACGCCTTTGGGCGTCAAAGCGAATTTTCCGTCCATATCAATAATACAATTCTTCCTTTTTCAGAGTAACCATCCTGCCCACAACCGAGAAGGTCACGACAAGACATATCACGACGCCGGCGGCCGTCACTATGCCGATTACGGTCAGCAGCTGGTCCAGCTTGAAAATCGTGAACAGCTGGACAAACTGGCGTTTGAGTATCAGCAGCGCGCACAGCAGCATAATGGTGGCGAGCTGGGCGGCCAGCACGCCCTGGAACACGGAGCCCGCGAGGAACGGCCTGCGTATGAAAGCCTTGGTGGCCCCGACAAGGCGCATCGTGTGTATGGTGAAGCGCTTGCTGTACAGATTCAGGCGCACGGTATTGCCTATGAGCACGAAGGATATGAACAGCAGCAGAACGATGAACACGCCCAGAACCAGGGATATGGTCCTCAGGTTGGAATTCAGAGTCTCGATAAGGGACTTCTGCCACACCACCTCATCCACTATCTTCTCCGACGATATCTCCTTCATTATCTCCTCGACGGCCTCGGGAGTCACGTACGCCGCCTTGAGCGACACGTTGAGCGACACGGGCACCGGCGCGGTCTCGAACACGGACAGGAAATCGGACCCCAGCAGATCCTCCATTTCCTTCATTCCCTGCTCCACCGTGATATATTCCACTGCCCGGACATACTCCTTCTTTTCGAGTACGTCGAAATAATCCTTAGCCTCCGATTCCCTCGCATCCGGGCGGAAAATCACCGACAGCTTCATATTCTCCTTGAAGTAGTCGGACACGTTGCCGGCGTTCACCAGCAGCAGGGATGCGACTCCCACGAGCAGCAGGACCAATGAAATGCTCAATATGGATGAAACATACGCACTTATCAGACGTTTGCGCATTATTTTGTTCTCTTTTGAGACCATACTGTTGCTTTTAAAGGTTTTCAGCCTTCAAAGATAATGAATTATCAAAAATTATAGGTATATTTGCGCTGATAATTCGCTTTTTCCTATGGCAAACGAGGTCAAAAGAGTGCTGTTCGTGAATTCGGAGATGGTCCCCTATCTCCCCGATTCGCCAATTGCCCTGTCCACCAGGGCCCTCGGCCAGGGAATTCAGGAGAAAAGGATGGAGATACGCTCGTTCATGCCCCGCTACGGTCTCATAAACGAACGCAAGAACCAGCTTCACGAGGTCATACGCCTGTCGGGAATGAACATCATCATAGACGACGTGGACAGGCCCCTGATCATCAAGGTGGCATCGCTCCCATCGGCAAGGATGCAGGTCTATTTCATCGACAACGACGATTTCTTCCGCCGCAAGGCCCTGTACAGGGATGCTGAAGGCAAATGCTTCAAGGACAACGGCGAACGCGCCATATTCTTTGCAAGAGGCGTCCTGGAGACCGTGAAGAAACTGCGCTGGAGCCCCGACGTCATCCACTGCAGCGGATGGATTTCGCACGTGCTGCCCCTCTATCTCAAGAAATGCTACAAAGACGATCCCATCTTCTCGTCCAGCAAGGTGGTGCTCTCCCTTTTCGATGACATCCAGGCCGAGCCCTTCGAGGAAAACCTTTCGGACCTCATTCTTTTCCAGGGAGCGGAAAAAAGCGATGTCGCGCTGCTGGACAAGCCCGATGGCATCAATCTTGCTAAACTTGCAATCGAATACAGCGACGGCGTGACCATGGCCTGCGACAACGTTCCCGAGGAACTGCGCGCCTTTGCCAAGGCCAAGGGCCTGCCGGTGATGGATTATGACAAGACAGCTGTCCTGGACGGATCGTTCATAGACCGCTATCATAGTTTTTACTCGAATTTGTAGATGGATTTTTCTGGACTGAGGAGATTTTTGCTGGGCTGTGCCATCGTATGTGGCGCAGTTTCTTGTGTTACGGTTAACTACAATCTGGGCGAAGGCTTCATACCGGCAAGGGAGAAATATCTGACCAGGACCGTAACCATTCCCATAGACGAGATTTGGATGGAATCCGTGGACAGTCTGTCCGCCTACAGTTCCCAGAGAATGACCATAGGCTCGATAAAGGACGGCATCTTCGGGACCACCCGCAGGAATACGGCCTTCACCCTGGTTCCCTTTGCGGATTCCCTCGATTTCGGCCATAATTTCCGTTTCGTGAATTTCCATCTGATAGCCGAACGCGACACCATCTCCTGCCCGCGCGGCTTCGAGCACATAATGCAGAAAGTCAGGGTATATGAGCTGAAACACCCGCTGGACAGCACTTTCCTGTATTCCTGCCAGCTGAAGAATTCCGATTTCGAAGGCCAGCCGCTTGTCTGCAAAGGCATTCCGATGTATGACGGAGGCGATTCCCTTTCCTTCGATTTCACGGAAGAGTTCGCTATGAAATACGTCAGGACGGACGGAAAGGTCGAGAAGCTCGACACCCTTGAAAAATACACCAAGACCCATCCCGGCATATTCATATGCACTGACGACTATTTCAGCGACGGCGGAAGGCTGAATTTCTTCAGCCTTGCCATGGACTACGACAGCGACAACATACTGTACGGAAACTATGCGGAGCTGGTGTTCACTTCCGACTACTATGACACGAAAGGCAATCTGAGAAAGAACGTGGACACGTCCTTCTTCTTCGGACTCGGCGCCACAAGCTTCAACTACAAGCAATCTTCTTCCTATGCCTTCAACTGCTCGGAACACGAGAGTGACGGTATGGGTGGCCTGGCCACCGACAAGATACGCATCGAGGGCGGCTCGGGTCTGAAGCCTGTCATCAAGGCCGCGCATCTGCGCCAGATCGTGAAGAACGCCGTGACGGATACACTCAGGAAATACGGTCAGGATGTGGAAAAGGTCCTGAAGGATATGACCCTTACGGTCAACAGGGCTACCATTATGCTGCCCTACGAGATGCCTGAGGACTACAGGGATATGGGATTCTACCCCCAGGTGCTCAACCCCACGATGCGCATCAGCAAGAAGGACACCGTGATGTACGCGGGCCTTACGGATGCCAGCGTATCCACGGAGAACCAGGGCGAGATTGACCGCAACATACTCACCTACAGGCCCGACATTTCCCATCATCTCCAGGAGATACTTTCAACCCGGCCCGACACGAAGGGAGGGCGTGACAGTCTGGAAAGGGAGAATCTGTGGTTCCTGATTCTTGCCCAGGAGACCATCACCACGCGCAATGACGAGTCCCAGTCCGCCAGCGACTATTATTCGCAGATGGCATATCTCAACTACTACAACAGTATGCTGGGCGGCTATGGCGGATACGGCGGATACGGTGGATATGGAGGGTATGGCGGATATGGCGGCTACGGCAGCTACGGCTATGACAACTACTACAACTATTATATGATGCAGGCTATGTATGCCAATATGAACAGCGGCGACGGCACCACCACAACCACGTCCACCACTCTGGACAAGGACAGGTACTACAACGCCGTGCTGCGAGGCCCCAAGGCCGACCCTGCATCGGGAGACGTCCCAAGGTTGAAACTCACGTATTCATTCAGACAGGGTGAATAAAAAATGTCCGGACTTTTTCAGGTCCGGACATTTTTGTAGTGGTTGCGAAAATTATTTGAGCTTGTCCTCAATATATTTAACTGCGTCACCCACGGTAGCAATCTTCTCACCGGCATCCTCATCGGGGATGGTGATATTGAAAGTCTTTTCGAATTCCATAATAAGCTCTACGGTGTCAAGGGAATCTGCACCGAGATCATTTGTGAAAGAAGCAGTCTCGGTAACTTCCTCGGGTGAAACGCCAAGTTTGTCAACGATGATGGCCTTCACTTTATCTGCAACTGATGCCATAATTTTTTATTTTATTATTACTATTTATTTTTCAATACGTTCCGCAAATATAAACTTTTTTATCCGTTTCGCCAAGCTTTCGCCCGTAATTAAGGCGATAGACTCTTCAGAAGCCTGTGAAATGCGTTTCAAACTCCCGAAATGCAGAAGCAGTTTTTCTTCCGTCTTGGGTCCGATGCCGGGAATGTGACGCAATGCCGAATCTATCTGCGCCTTGCTGCGGCGGTTGCGATGGTGGGTGATGCCGAAACGGTGAGCCTCGTCACGCAGATGCTGGAGAAGTTTCAGCGCCTGGGAATTCCTGTCCAGGAACAAAGGATACGGATCTCCCACGCGTATTACTTCCTCAAGCCTCTCGGCAAGGGCCACCACGGTCAGCTTGTCCGTAAGGCCCAGCTCATACAAAGCCTCATAGGCACATCCCAGCTGGCCTTTGCCTCCATCTATCACTATGAGCTGCGGCAGGTCATCCGGAGCCTCGGCAAGCATACGGCTGTAGCGCCTGTTCACCACCTCCTTCATCGTGGCATAGTCATTGGCCCCCACCACGGTCTTTATGATGAAATGCCTGTAATCCTTCTTGGAAGGCTTGGCCCCGCGGAACACCACACAGGCACCCACAGGATTGGTCCCCTGTATGTTGGAGTTGTCGAAACACTCTATATGCTCGGGCAGCACGGACATCCCCAGAGCCTGCCGCAGTTCCTCCAGAACACTTCTGGAGAACTCGTCGGGGTCAGTATGCTCCTTCTGGCGCAGGGCGTTGAGGCGCATCTCCCTGGCATTCTTGGCGCTGAGCTCCAGCAGGGCCAGCTTGTCGCCGCGCGAAGGTATGTGGAACTTGACGCCTTCGAATTCCGTATCCGGCAGCAGAGGCACAATGACCTCGGGGCTCAGGGAGCCCGTCTTCTCCTGCACGGCACATATAAGGGCGGTAAGTACGGTTTCCATCGGTTCCTCTATGCCCAGCTTCAGATTCAGGTTCAGGCTCTGGACTATGCTGCCTTCGCGCAGGCGCAGGAAATTGCCGTATGCGTCCGCCGTATCGATCTCCAGCGAGAACACGTCCATATCCACGCCGCCGGCACCGCTTATTATACTCTTGGAGTAGTGCTTCTGGAGGCCCGTAAGCCTCTTTTTATAAAAATCGGCGGCCTCGAATTCCAGATTTTCGGCAGCTGCCGCCATAAGTGACTTGTAATGGGAGATAATGCCCGCCGTACGCCCCTTGAGTATGGAGCATATCTCCTCTATGTCGGCATTGTACTCCTCCACGGAAATGCCTCCCACACAGGCTCCCTTGCACTTGCCGATGTGATAGTCCAGGCAGGGACGGAACTTGTGCCTCAATATGGCTTCGGAGTTTATGTTCAGACGGCAAGAGCGCAACGGGTACAGCTCCGAGAACAGGTCCATCAGCGCACGGGCGTGCATCACGTTGCTGTAAGGTCCGAAATAGCGCCCGGCCTTCCTGTCCACGCGTCTGGTAAGAAACACACGCGGGAAAGTCTCGTTGGTGACGCATATCCAGGGATAGGTCTTGCTGTCCTTCAGCAGTATGTTGTACTTGGGCTTGTACTGCTTTATGAGGTTGTTCTCGAGAAGCAGGGCGTCGGCCTCCGAATCCACGACGGAATACTGGGCGTCGGCTATCTTCCCCACCATAATGGCGGTCTTGCGGGTAAGTCTTTCCCTGGGGACGAAATACTGGGCCACACGCTTGTGCAGGTCCTTCGCCTTCCCCACGTAAATTATGTTCCCGTCACTGTCATAATAGCGGTAAACGCCGGGGGAATGGGGGAAGAGCGCTATTTTCTCGCGAACTGTCATCTGACTTTCCTTTGACCGGGGCAAATATAGTAAAAAATAAGGGGCCGGCGTGAATCCGGTCCCTTATTTCAAGTATGCTGGGAATTACTTGCGGTCTCCACGGCCACCCTCGCGACGGTTGTCACGACGGGGACGACGGTCACCACGACCCTCACGACGCTCGCCGCCCTGAGCTTTCTGGGCTGCGATGCCTGCGTTGGGAGTAAGGTCACGTTTGCCGTAAACCTCACCGTTGCATATCCATACCTTGATACCGAGCACACCGACCTTGGTATGAGCCTCAGCCAATGCATAGTCGATATCTGCACGGAAAGTATGCAGAGGTGTACGACCTTCCTTGATCATCTCGGTACGGGCCATCTCGGCGCCGCCTACACGACCTGCGATCTGAACCTTGATACCTTCGGCGCCAACGCGCATCGTGGTGGCGATAGCCATCTTGATGGCACGGCGGTAAGATACGCGGCCCTCGATCTGACGTGCGATGCTCTCGGCAACGATACGTGCGTCAACCTCGGGTTTCTTAACCTCGTAGATATTGATCTGAATGTCCTTCTTGGTGACCTTCTTCAGCTCGTTCTTCAGGTTCTCCACTTCCTGACCACCCTTTCCGATGATGACACCGGGACGTGCGGCATAAATGGTGACCGTGATGAGCTTGAGGGTACGCTCGATGACAATCTTGGAAAGGCTGGCCTTTGCAAGACGAACGTTCAGATACTCACGGATCTTGTAATCCTCTGTGATTTTCTCGGCATAGTTTCCACCAACCCAGTTAGAGTCCCAACCACGGGTGATACCGATACGGTTTGAAATAGGATTTGTTTTCTGTCCCATAGTTATTAAGCCTCCACTGTTTTAGCGGTTTTCTTATCAAGAACGATGGTAACGTGGTTTGAACGCTTGCGGATACGACCGGCACGGCCCTGAGGGCAGGGGCGGATACGTTTCAGCGTACGTCCGGGGCCAACCATAATGGTTTTGACATAGACGTTGCCATTGTCCAACTCTTTTGCATCGTCAGGATTCTTGGCTTCCCAGTTTGCGATAGCGC
>JAKSKP010000069.1 GCA_024401635.1 Bacteroidales bacterium | reverse complement strand
CGAACGAATAGAGAAGCGATTCCACCTGGCGCAGATAAAGGCGTTTGTCATACTTTGGCGCATAGACGTAGGCCTCGACGCAGACCAGATTCCGTCCATCCGGAGTGTAGAAAGTATGTGACACGAACGGACCGCCCATAAAATCCCCCTGGACGTCCCAGAAACCGCGGACTTCGGCAAATTTCCTATCGTGGTATGAGGCATATTTCACCACGGGCTCCAGAACGGGAGACGTTGTCATATAGGAACCGTCCCTCATACCCGGAACCTCCTTCATAAGTGTCTCGTTGCGGCGGGCGACGATGGCCTCGACGCTGAGTTCCTGCACATTGCGCATAGCCGGATACTTGTAGATGAAGATACCCTGCTGGACATATGTGGTTTCGTAGGAAATCCAAATGAAATTCTCGCTCTTCTTTTTGAGCGAATATCCTGAAGGGAACACCATCGTACCTCCGGTAAACTCCTCTACCACAGGAGAAAGCTTGCGTTCCTGGTACAACTTCGTATTGGCTATCACCCTGTCCCTCTCCATCTGTTCGAGGGCCCCGATGATTTTCTTTGCATTGTCATTGACAAGTTGCACGCATTCTTCGTCAGATGAGGCATTTATGGTTATTACCAGCTGCGGTTGAGCCCATTTGTTGTAACGATAGACCACACCCGGAACATTTACTCCTGCATTGATGTTCATAAGTATGATGTTGCGATGCAGCTGAAACATCTGCCCGAAGCCGCCCGGAGTCACGTTGACCAGCGAATACAGAGGCTCACGCTGGGGAAGGAAAGGACAGTCCGCGCACAGGTGCTCGCGCAGCTGCGCACCCACGGCGCCCTCCCAGCCGCTCTTTTCGATAACCACCAGAACCTCACCGGCCTTGCCGCTGATATTGGGCAGCAGCGACTTCCGGCCTGCGTTCTTGCAGGAGGCGAAGGCCAGGCCGAAAAGGGCAATGCCGCAAACGGCAGCAATAATTTCAATGTAACGTCTCATTTTATCAATCTTGTAATGTCATTTCCGAAGGCAAGGAACATCAGCATTATCAGCAGTATCATTCCTATGGTCTGGGTAATCATAAGAAAGCGCTCCGACGGCTTGTGTCCCGTAAACATTTCGAACAGGGTTATGACTATGTGACCTCCGTCAAGCCCGGGTATCGGAATCAGGTTCATAACGCCGAGCATAATGCTCAGCAGCGCCAGTATGCTGAAAAACGCCGTCCAGTTCCACGCGGACGGGAAAGCCTGGCCTATCGCGATGAAACTGCCCACCGACTTGTATGCCCCGGTGGATGGTGTGAACACCAGCTTGAGGTCACGCACGTAACCGCCGATGTTCTCGAAGGTGAGTTTCACTCCTGCCGGAACTGCCTCAGCCAGCGTATATTCCCTGGTCTTTATTCCGGGAATCTGCGGATAGATGCCGAGCAGTCCTGCGGAATCCACCTGCAACGTCATTTTCAGGCTGTCCCCTCCCCTGACTACGGATGCAGTCACGGTGCTGTCCCTGTATGTCTGCAGAATCTCCACGGACTGGAAGGAATACTCCACGCCGTGGCCGTCGAGGGCGACAATCCTGTCACCGCGGCGCAAATCAGAGCCCGTGTTCAACGACCCTGGCAGCAGCGTATCTACAACGAAGGGAACTGCAAGGCCGAACATTCCGGGAGAAGAAAGGACCTGACCGATAAGGGCGTGGTCGATATACAGGGTCACCGTATCATCCCCGCGGAGAACTTTTGCGGTGACAGGGCTCCTGCGGGCCAGATCGGCCTGGAGCATACCGAAATTCTCCGGCACATAATCATCGAAACAGAGTACCCTGTCTCCCGTGCGGAAGCCCATTTCCTCGGAAAGGGCATTGGTCACTATCCTGTTGTCCTCGT
>JAKSKP010000068.1 GCA_024401635.1 Bacteroidales bacterium | reverse complement strand
TCCTGTTTCTTCTCGTCGCGGCTGAAAATGCGGATTTCTTTGATGTCCGTGGCCAGGAAACGCTTCAGAACGGCATTGCCGAACGAACCTGTACCACCTGTAATCATCAGTGTCTTGTCTTTGAAAATGCTCATATCTTTTTGAATTTTAATATTTTACTAATCCAATGTCCCGACTGCTATCAAACATAGAACCCTCTTGTCAGATGAAAGATTCAGGATTTTCCTGACTACACATTCGGAATCGGTTCCTTCTGCGTCTTTTCTTTCCCTTATCTGCACCCAGCAGGCGCCAAGGCCGAGTGCCTGGGCTTCGAGCAACAGGTAGGTGGCAGCGATGGAGGCGTTTTCCGTCCAGACATCGCTGAGGGCGGGGTCTGCGGTGACGGCAATCACAAGAGGGGCATTCTTGATAAAGGAGCAACCCCTTTCCTTGCAGCTGGATAATCGTGTGATTTGTTCCTTGTCCGTGACCGGTATCAGAGAGCTGCTGTTGATTCCCTTTGAGGCAGGCGCGAGGGATGCGGCGTGCAGCAGTTGCTGCAACGTGTCCTCGCTGATGGGCTGCGTGGAGAATCTGCGGCAGGAATGTCTTGCCGCGGCGAGCTCTGTGAATGTTGACCGGACTTCCATATGATTGTGCGTTGTGCCTTATATTAATGCTGTGCCAATTAGTGTTGTGCCTATATGCTGAAGTTGTGGTAGTGCGGGCCGAAACGCTCGAATGCGGCGCGGTCCAGCATTTCCCTGTCGTCGGGGTGTGCGATGGAAATAAGCAGCTTGGCTCTTTCCTGCAGGGAACGTCCCGTGAGATTGACACTCCCCCATTCGGTGACTATCCAGTGGGCATCGGCACGTGGGGTGACAACGCCTGCGCCGGCCTTGAGCACAGGACATATCTTGCTGAAGCCCTTTGCTGTGCGTGAGGCGAAGGCGGTAATGGACTTGCCTCCTTTGGAATATGTGGCTCCTTTGACAAAGTCGAGCTGGCCGCCTGTACCTGAATAAATGCGTGTACCTATTGAATCGGCACAAATCTGGCCGGTGAGGTCAACTTCCGTGGCGGAGTTGATGGCAATCATTTTGTCTATGCTTGCAATTGTGTGGATATCATTGACATACTCGATATCCTTCATCAGAACTGCCTCGTTGTGGTCGATGAAGGAGTAGAGTTCCTGGCTTCCGAGGAGGAAGGAGGCAACGACCTTGTTTGTGTCGATGTTCTTGGCATTGCCGTTTATGACGCCTGCCTTTATCAGTTTCAATATGCCGTCGGCAAACATTTCGGTGTGAAGGCCGAGGTTCTTGTGGTGAATGAGCTGGGTGGCCACTGCGTTCGGGAGTGCACCTATGCCCATCTGGATACAGCTGCCGTCCTCTATCAACTCTGCGCAGTTCTTGCCCACGAGGTTGTCGGTCTGGGACGGAGTGTGGTAAATGGCCTCGATAAGGGGCGTGTCATCCTCGACCAGATAGTCGAAACTGTCGAGCGGAATGAGGTTGCCGTATGAATACGGGACATTGGGGTTGATGACGCCTATCACCAGCCTTGCGGCTGCGATGGCAGCCGGAGAACAGTCCACGGATGTGCCGAGCGATACCATCCCGTTTTCGTCGGGAAGGGAAATCTGCACCAGGGCGGCGCCAAGGTCTATGGCCCGTGAGCGGTACAACAGCGGTGTTTCACCAAGATGTACCGGAGTGTAGTCGGCATAGCCTGAATCGACGCCGGGGCGGGTGTTGCCGGCTATGAAAAAGCCCTGTTCAAAGAACTTGCCTTCGTATTCGGGCCAGCTGTACGGGGCCTCTCCTTCGGTGTGGAAGTGATGGAAATGGAGGTCTTCGACATCGCCCGCCTCAGCACGCTCTGTGAGAGCTTTCACCAGAACTTGCGGCACGCTGGCCACAGAACTCAGGTGTACGTGGGAGTGCGACGGGATGTGTGAGACCGCCTCTGCGGCTGTAGTCAGTTTGTGATTCTTCATAGATTGGTTTCCATCGGTTTGTCTTGTCTGTGGCTATTCGGTTTTTCCGAACGGCCACCTAGTCCCTGCGGAAGAGGTCGCGGGTGTAAACCTTGGCTTCGACGTCGTCGAGGACGGGGTCGTAGCGGTTGGCGATGATGGCGTCAGACTGGGCTTTGAAGGCCTGCAGGTCGTTTACCACCTTGCTGCCGAAGAAGAGGG
>JAKSKP010000067.1 GCA_024401635.1 Bacteroidales bacterium | reverse complement strand
ATGTCCTCGCGATGGTGATAGAGGCGCTGGTTGGTGTTGCGGTTGTTCAGAGGACCGCGCTCCGGAATATAGGGGCCGACCTTGACATAGTCGAAAAGTTCGAAAAGATCATCCTCCACCTCATTGCGGCCGCTGTAAACAGCGCGCTCGAGACCAGGGTGCGCATCCCGCAGATACGAGGCGATGGAACGCACGGCCTCAGGATCCCGGCCCTCGCCCAGCAGCAGCACGCAATTGATGCCGAAATTGTCATCGATCAGTTTGTCCAGGACGGCCGGAGTCAACTCCTCCCCTATATCCTCCTTCAAAAAAGGAGAATGGCATCCTGTGCAATTACCCCGGCAATTGGAAATCTCCAAAGCCAGGGTAACTTTACCGGGTATTTCCTCCATCACGATGTCCGTGAGGGAAGGTACGTATTTCAGCATCAGTCTTCAGGGGTGGTTTTGGCCACATCCTTGGCGGTATAGTAGCGTATGCCGGCCTCCTTCTGACGGGCCTCGCTGAATGAAGAGATACGTTTCAGATAGCCGATGATGCGTGTCAGGTAGTCCAGATTGGTGCTCCCGCACTTGGGGCAGACGGTAAGGGTGTCCTTGCTGATGAAACCGCAGTCGTTGCATACGGTGTTACGGCAATTGAAGGTGAAATAATTCGTTCCGTAATGAGCCGCCGTACTCATAAGCGAACGGTACTGCTCCTTGGTAAGATGCTCCGCAATGTTCATATGCAGGGCACTTCCGCCGTCCAGATAGCGCACGAACTCTTCTCCGTGGAGCTTGAACTTGTCGATCATAGACACGTTCTCATCCTCGGGATTGTAGAAATATGAGCTGTACAGGTTGTGCTTGTTGGAAACGAAATATCCGTCCTTCTTGTCCCACTTGTAGTTCTTCGCCGCAAGATTTTCGGCAGGTACGAACTCGGTATTGAACATAGCGTCCGGGGTGCGGTCCTGGCGGTTGCTGATATTGATGGTCTCGAGTATTGTATTCACGAAATGCTTGTACTCATCATTCGGAGACACCTGAAGGCCGAGGAACTCGGCAGCTTCGGTAAGTCCGTTGACACCCACCGTAAGGTACTGCTTCTTCATATTGATGAAGCCCGCGCGGTAAACGTCCAGCATATCCGCCTTCAGGAAGTCCTTGATTATCTCATTGAAGGCAATCTGATATTTGTGGACGCGCTCGGTCATCGCACGCACGTCGGCGGCGATATAGTTTTCGTAAAGGTCTTCCCTATTTATTACAGGCGTACCAGGAACCGGGGCACCTGCAGTAAGGTTTATACCCTTCTTCTCCAGATAATAGCGGCGTGTCGCATCCTGAATCAGACGGTTCAGGTTGATGGTCATAACCGATTTGGAACCGGTGGCGACCGATGCCGTACCCATAGAATACTGGTGGGTGGTCACGTTGTGGGCAGGATCTTCCATATCCTTCAGGGAGTTGCGCAGACGGCAGCAGCTGGAAAGTGAATCCGGGCTGTTGGAAAGGTAGCAGAAGAAACTGTGGCCCTTGGCCCACATTTCCGCCGTGAAGTCAGCATATTCCTGATCGACGAAATCGTTCTTTCCGTCTGTCAGAAGAGCCATAGTCTCCACAGGGAAAGTCAGAATGTAATGCAGGCGCTCTTCATTGAACCAGTTCATAAAACGCTTCTGCAGCCAGCTCAAAGTCTCCCAAACAGGCGCGGTACCGTCAGGAAAGCGGAAATCGCCGAACACTCCCTCGAAATACGGCTTGTCGAAATATCCTATGTTCCAGAATACCGTCTGGTATCCGCGGTTGCCCGCAGGCATATTCATAGAATGCACCACCTGCTGGAAGCAATTGTCTATCACCTTGGCAAGAGTCCTCTGCTTCTTGTTGTTCTCGACAACCTCGTCAAGCCTCTCCAGATAGTTGTCACCGTAATCCTTGCGTATGAAATAATCCAGATACATCAGGAATTCGGGGGTTGCGACAGCGCCCATAAACTGCGACGATACGCTGTAGACCAGATTTATGAACTCACCGCAGAAGGACTTCAGGTCGGTAGGGGCCACGGACACACCGCCGAGCTCCCTCAGACCGCTCTCCAGGAAAGGATACATCGTGATGGCGACGCAGTAGGGATAGCCGGGCGTACCGCTCTCGTCGTGCTTGTACAGCACGTGCGTTTTAAGGTCGGTAATATACTGCTGGGCAAGGTCGCGTCCGTAAATGGACTTGATCTTATCCACCATAATATACCTGTTCTGCTTGATATTGTTCTCCTTGTAGAGTTCGTTGCCGAGAGTGACGATATTCTTGGACGTAATGTTGGCATTGGAATCGAACTTGCTGCCGGTGGCGGCATTGGAGGCGGCGATGTAGTCGCGTATGAAATCACGTTTCTTGCGAAGGTCCACATCCGCATCGAATTTCTCTATATATGCCAGCGCCACCTTCTTGTTCAGGCCCATAAGAGCCTCTTCCACCTGACGGCGTATCTCGCTGCTGGCGATACCGTCATAAATATAAAGGTTGCTGATAACGGAATTTACTATTGCATCTTCGCAATACTCCCCTGCTGTCTTGTAAGCTTCGTGAATTCCGCGGCGAAGCTTCACCTTGTCGTATTCCTCTAACGACCCGTTTGTTTTTCTTACGTCCATAA
>JAKSKP010000066.1 GCA_024401635.1 Bacteroidales bacterium | reverse complement strand
ACTCCAGATGCCTTCTTCCGCCCAGTTCGGCGCAACTTTAAGTATTACATTCTAACATAGGAGGATGCAATTATGAAAAGATACCTTATATATATGATTACGGTTGCGGCAGCATCTGTTATCTTCGCTTCCTGCTCCAAGTTCGACGATATGAACAATAACCCGTATGCGCTTGAAGCGGCTCCCGCACAGTCATACATCCATCCCATAGTGTTCAAGACGGAGTATTCTCTGGTCAACGTATATCGCAATACGACTGCTCACCTTATGCAGCATGCCGTCAGCACAAGCACCGAGTCCACTTCAAGGGTGGTCGGCAACTATGCCATTCCCGAGGCTACGGACGACGATGTCTGGACCACGCTCTACATTCAGTACGGCAATGCCTTTTCAATGTACGATATTGCCGTAAAGGAAAACAACCACACTGTAATCGGCATTGCGGCCATACTCAAGGCGATGACGATATCCCTTATTACGGACACCTACGGCAACGTTCCTTTCAAGGATGCCGGCCAGATAGCCAGCCAGAAGGAAGGGGGTTCCGTTACCACGCGTTACGATGACCAGCGCGAGATTTACCGCAGCATCGTAGCTCTCTTCGAAGAGGCCAATGACAAGTTCAATGACCCGGCTGCGACCGACGTGGACCCTATCTGCGACCTGATGTTCAACGGCAGCCGCGACAAATGGCAGAGATTCGGCAATGCCCTGTACCTGAGAACCCTGATGAGAATTTCCAACAAGGTTATCGAGGAGAGCGACGGCGTATTCGAGTATAATGTCCAGACCGGGGAAGCCGTGGACGTGCGCAACAAGTTGGCCGAACTTTACAACTGCTATGTCACAGGCAGCGGCAACTATCCTATGATGCGTGGCATTCAGGATTGTGCTCTTGTTGGGTTCAGCAGGTATAATTCAACGCTCAACACTCCTTTCTACTCCATCACCAGCGGAAACTGGAACACTGTGGCCGCCTGCGAGACCATAGCCCGCAGGATGCTGCCTACGACGGAGAAGATAGACGAAGACGGCCAGAAATATTACGAGTATACGGTAGGACTGCACGCATCGGATCCCAGGTGGGATTGCTATTACCGTAAGACTCTCGGCGCCCCCACCCAGCTCAAGCACGTTGATTTCTTCAACTTTATGCAGCATCACATTTCCAAGGCAGGCAACTCCCTCGTGGGACGTATGCCCAACGGGTTGACAGCTTCTGCAATCACTCAGGAAACCTATGATCTGCAGAACGCAGATCACTACAGTCTGATAAATTATTCGGAGCAGCTCTTTCTTTTCGCAGAAGCCGGAGCGAGGGGATGGGTTGATGCTGCCGGCAGTCCCGGCGCACGTCTTGACCTGTTCAAGCGGGCAATTACGGCAAATATCCTGGAATGGGCCCCTCACAACCTTACTGCCGATTCTCAAGAAGTGCAGGATTTCATCAACTTCAAGGTGAATACAGACACATACAGCGGCAAGAAGTTCTCGGACAATCCCGTGGAAGCCATCCTGACGGAAAAATGGGTATCCCTTTTCTTCGTGGGGATAGAATCCTGGTGCGACTATCGCCGTACCGGCTATCCTGTGCTCAAGACAAACGGTCCCGCAGCGGAAAACAAGGGAATACTTCCCACACGTCTGCGCTATCCTTCGGATGAGGCGTACAGGAACGTACAATACTTCAAGGAAGCCGTAGACGGCTGGCTTGGCGGCACCAACAACATGACCACGGACGTGTGGTGGGCCGACACTCAGGAAAGCCGTGACATAAGACTCAAAGGAAGACAATAAAAAAGGCGATTATGAAAAGATATATATTATATTCCGCACTTCTCTCCCTTGCGTTTCTGACATCCTGCAGCAAGGAAAAGCTCCTTATGGAAAAGGAGAAGGACGCTTTGCAGGAGAGGATTGATGCAGCCTCCCGGATAGATGTGAAGTATTCTGTTGACGGGCAGGAAACAAAGTCCCTCAACTATGACAACAAAGCCCAGGATATCAGGGTGAAGGTGGATATAAATGACCCGGCCCTCATCTGGAACGTAGAATCCGACAGACAGTGGTGCGAGGTTGTTCCCGAGGAACATAAGGGCCCCGGCTTCTTCACGCTCTCTGTCAAGGCCAACGAGGATTTCGAAAACCGCGAAGAGGCCACGCTGACCTTTGTGGCCGGTGACTATCGCGGCTCCACTATCACCGTAAACCAGGACGGCAGTGTATTTCTGCTGGCCCAGCCCTATTTCGTATTGTCCAAGGACAGCGGAAACTTTACGGTCAATGTTACGGTGCAGAAAGAGGACGGCGAAGAGCCCGAGTGGGAGATAAGTTCCGATTCCTGGATTTCCGCCACAAAAGGCGATATCGTGAGCCAGGATAGCGAAAGTCTTACCCGTACGGTGAACGTAAGTTGCCTGGAGAACGATACTGACACACGTTTCGGCGCCGTGACTCTGACCCTGCAAAGCCACGTGTCCACAGGCGAGATATACGTTTCACAGTTCGGAACGGAATACAGCTATGATGCTGACGGAGTCATTTTCTTCGGTAAGGATGAGACTGCCAGGATAGCGTTCACCGCTCCGGAAAAAACCATTGCAAGTGTAAAGGTGCCCACGTATGCAACTTATACTATAGAAGACAATCAGAACGGGACGGTACAGGTGGTCATCACCGCCGAAGAGAATTTCAGTGACTG
>JAKSKP010000065.1 GCA_024401635.1 Bacteroidales bacterium | reverse complement strand
TTCTCCTCCACCAGGACATACGCCTTCAGGGCAAGGTTGACACTGCTGTCACCGAACCCGTCGAAAGTGACCGAAAATCCCTTCCTGCGGTCAACCGTGGAACGGCCGTACTTGTCTTCCTTCACCATACCTTCAATGGCCCCCAGGATGAGGTCCCGCACCTTCTGCACGTCAGTCCCGTAACTGACCCCAACCACTATCTTGACAAACTCGTAGGCATTGTTCTTCGTCAGGTTCTTGAAATTCTTGTTGAACAGGGAGGTGTTCGTGAAGGACATTATCGCCTCGTCGGCGGTGAGAATCTGGGTGCTCTGGTAAGATATGCTCTCAACTTTGCCGCGGATGCCGTCACACTCGATATAGTCCCCCACCCTTGCACGTCCGGACATCAGCTGAATGCCGTAGATGAAGTTGTTCAACACGTCCTTGAGGGCAAGACCGATACCTGTGGCAAGTCCTGCGGCGACGATTGAGATGGCCCCCATCGGGATTTTCAGCATAAGGATGCCCATAATGATGTAGCCGCCCCATATCACGATTGATATGATGTTGTTGGCAAGGGTGAGGTTCACCTCATTCGCGTGAATGTATTTCTTCCCCTCCTCCGACATCAGTTTCCTGTATCTGTAGAGTTTGTAGAACGATTTTATGGAGGTGTTGAGATATCTGAAGATGAAAAACAGCGAGAACACCAGTACCAGTTTAAGTATTGACAAACGCAGTATCTCCGAACCGGATGCGCTGTTCAGGCTGAGGAACGGCTCCCGGAACAGTGTCTCGAACGCTGCGGAGAGGTTGAAGACCTCGGCCGCCATATAGGCGCAGAACGGCACGGAGGCAATCGCCATTATCGGAAGGAGTGCATCCCTGACGAAATTGAAAAGCCAGGTGGCCTCGATGTAGGAATCCTTGTTGCCCTTGTCTATCACGATGTGGGATTTGCCATACTTGTCCATCCTCCTGCGGATGACATTGTCGTTGTAATGGCCCAGAAGGGAGTAGAGTGCCGTCACTGTCTGGATTGCGGCAAGTTGGAACAGCCACCATATCAGCACCTGAACGCCCATAAGCACGAATCCTATCCAGGACATGACAGTCGTCACGAGGAATATGCAGAAAGTGATGCAGTTGCAGATGTAGTCACTCTTGCGCAGGAGGTTCCCCCGCCTGAAGCAGATTATGAACTGCCACACCGTGCAGGCCAGCAGAATCGGAGGAAATATCAGGTTCATCATCTTGTCGGGGACGAAGATTATCCTGAAAGTGATTACCAGAAGTCCTATGACGGAAACAGGCAGGTATGCCTTAAGGCTACGTCGTGTCCCGGCCCCGTCCAGACGGACAAGGAGGGAAAACACGATTGCCGCCAGCAGCCAGGAATATATCAGTATCAGATGTGTGGCGATATCAAGGAAGTGCATGTCCGTCACGGCTGCGGCTATGGCGAACGATATGGCGAAAACTATCACCCCGCAGAGGATAACCACGGCAGGTTTTCGCTCCTGCAGCCATTTTCCGAAATCCGACTTCATTCTCCTGATGAACAGGCGGAAGATTGCCAGGCTCAGTCCGGTCGCCAGCAGAAAATGCAGTATGGCGAACACTATGAAACCGGCAACCACAGGCCCCCTCCATTCGCTCCTGCGGAATCCGCTGTCCCCCACCGTCTCGTCCCTGCCGTATTTTGACCTGGCCTCGGCCAGCACCTCGCCCAGATATGTGGGGAAATACCTCAATACCGCCAGATAACTGTCCTGCCCCTCCTTGAAGATGCTTTTCTGTATGTTCCGGTAATTCTGCTGGGCATAGTCGAAACTCTCCTTCAGCCTCTTGTTGGTCGTTTCGTAATGCTCTGAATCCCGTATCAGCTCGTCCCTCTGTTCAGTGCAGGAATTCAACAGGTTGATGGCATATTGAACGCAGGTATCCCTGGTGACGCACCCGGCTGAATCCAGCAGGAAAGGAATACGTTTCCCCTTCTCAGCGTCGATGGCCTGTCTTCTGAACTCACGGAAAGCAGGCCTTTCCCTTTCGGCACGCGGCCTGTTGCTGAAGAGAAGGCTGTCAGTCGCCGCCTTGAGGCTGTCGGGCACCTCCTCTATCTCCTCCAGCATAGGAGGGATTCTTCTCAATGCCTCCAGGAGCCTCTCGTATTTGTCGATTTCGGCATCAAGCCTTTCGACGAAACGGTCATACGGCATCCTCTCCCTGTTGTATTTCTCATACTCCTTGGTCACCTCATCGAAGGCATACGTCATGTCGAAAGTGTATTCCTGCTTCTGGGAGTAGAGCATCAGGGAAAGTTCGTTGCACCGCCTTACCATCGATATCATCTGACGATGCTGGTTGGTCCTCATTATATCGGTAAGTTCCTGCACCTTCTGCAACTTCTCCATTTCCTGCTGCAGTTCGGACCGCAGCACTTCGAGAGTTGTGGAAATGTTCTTCTCGTTGAAAACGGCGTAAGCCGGCAGGGCTGTCAGAAGCAGAACGGCCAGTGCGGAAATGAACTTTGTCTTCATATCATACAAATTCAAGTTGAACAAGCGCTTCTGCAAATCTACTAAAAAAAGGAAAATTTTGACTAAATTCGCGGAACAAAACCTGACTGATGAAAAGACTTGCGCTCCTTGCGGCAATGCTGCTTCCCACACTCGCCTACTCACAAGATATTCCTGAACAAGACCGGGACACCATAGAGAATTTCTATGTCGGAGAAGAGGGGCCGTCCGACCTTCCGCTCTCGGCGGTGGACACCCTTGACACCGAGGACAAATATGTGAAAGTTGTCCTTTTCGGCAACCATACCTGGGCCTACATCGAACTCGGAAGGCCTGTCATCGACACCGCCGGATTCTACGACGGATGGACCAACGACGTTCTCCATGCCTTCAAGGGCCACAACGTGAAGGAGTTGCCCGAAGAGATAGAACTGCGGCTTGTGGATTCGCTGAATCCCTTCTGCGCCCCCATTCTCGGCAAGGTGCGTTCAGGATTCAAGTACCGCAGGACACGGGAGCACAAGGGCATAGACGTACCTCTCCAGAAGGGCGATACAATCCGCTCCGCATTCAACGGCATAGTCCGGTACAT
>JAKSKP010000064.1 GCA_024401635.1 Bacteroidales bacterium | reverse complement strand
GCGGCGGACAGTATCTGTTCGGGACCACCGACATCACGCGCACGGTGCCAACGGGTGAAGTGTCCCGCCTTGAAAAGGAAGATTACACCCTGGTACTAAAGGGGATGATAGACCTGAGCATGGCCGTGTTCCCCTATGGGACGGCGGGCTGCCAGATAGATGCCCTGGCCCGCGAACCGCTGTGGAAGGCAGGGCGCAATTTCGGGCACGGGACAGGACACGGCATAGGGTTCTTCCTGTGCGTCCACGAAGGGCCGCAGAGCATAAGGCAGAATTTTCTGTCCCAACCTATGCTTCCGGGTATGATAACATCGAATGAGCCGGGACTGTACCGGGAAGGAAAGTGGGGCGTGCGTCACGAGAATGTCATCCTCTGCCGTGAAGCCTACACCAATGATTTCGGGCGCTGGCTATGTTTCGAGACCCTGACCTGCTGCCATTTCGACACCTCGGCCCTGCTGCCGGAGTTGCTGACCCGCGAGGAGCTCGAATGGCTCAACACCTATAATGAGAAGGTGTACCGGAATTTCGCCCCGGCCATCGAGGACGAGAACTTCCTTGCCTGGCTGCGCGCCAAGACTATGCCCCTGACCTGTTCGCAAGCTTAAAAATTATTTAAAAATATGAAAAAGATTATCCTATCCTTCGCGGCTGCGCTCATTTCTTCGGGATTGACGCTCAATGCCGGTAAAATTGACATTATCCCTGTCCCTGCACAGATTACTGAAACAGGTGGTACGCTGAAGCTTGGCGGAGTGAACTTCGAAAAGGATGCCGCGCTCGATGCGGCCACCGTGGCTACCATAGACAACTTCGCCGCTGCCCTCAAAAAACAGAGCGGGCTGAAGAACGGGGTCGGAAAGGCCTTCACGTTCACGCTTGACAAAAGCCTCGGCGAAGAGGCATACAGGCTGGTTGTGGACAAGAAGGGCGTGAAGGTGTCGGCGGCTTCCAAGGCCGGTTTCTTCTATGCCATACAGACCATCAAGCAGATGCTTCCCGCGGCAATCTACGGCGGACAGCCTGACCCCAAGGCGGCGTGGGTGCTCCCCTGCGTGGAAATCGATGACAAGCCCCAATTCTCATACCGCGGCTTCCATCTGGACCCGTGCAGACACTTCTTCACCCTGGAGGAGACCAGGAAACTCATCGACCTGGCATCAATGTACAAAATGAACCGTATGCACTGGCACCTGACCGAAGATCAGGGCTGGCGCATCGAGATAAAGAAGTATCCGCGCCTGACGGAAATCGGCGCGAAACGCAGCAGTACGCAGATAGGTTATGACAGGACCTCGTCAGACGGCATTCCGGTGTGCGGTTACTATACCCAGGATGAGGTGAAGGACCTCATCGGATATGCGGCCGAGCGCTGCATCACCATAGTTCCCGAAGTGGACCTTCCCGGACATATGCTGGCGGCCCTCGCCTCATATCCCGAACTCGGATGCACCGAAGGGCCGTTCACGGTGTGGGGGAAATGGGGCATATCATCACAGGTGCTCTGCCCGGCGAAACCTCAGGCAATGCAGTTCCTCAAGGATGTTGTCGGAGAACTTGCGGACCTCTTCCCGGGAGAATATTTCCACATCGGAGGTGACGAATGTCCCAAGACGGAATGGGAGCAGAGTGCTCTCTGCCAGGCACTTATCGATTCACTGGGCCTGGTTACCGACAAGAAGGCCACCAAGGAGCAGCGTCTGCAGAACTGGTTCACCAAACAGATGCAGGATTACCTTGCGACCAAGGGCAAGAAGATAATAGGATGGGACGAAGTTCTTGACGGAGAACTTGCAGAAGGCGCCACAGTGATGAGCTGGAGAGGAGCGAAAGGCGGAATCAAGGCTGCCAAGGCGGGTTATGACGTGATTATGACCCCCAGCTCCCACCTCTATTTCGACTATGCACAGACCCATAGGCTGGATCTCGAACCGGCAAGTATCGCACGCGACCTCACAAGGGTTGTCACCTGGCAGAAAACCTATTCCTTCGACCCCTATGACCAGCTCACCCAGGAGCAGAAGAAATATATAATAGGTGTACAGGCAAACCACTGGACGGAATATATCGCAACCCCGGAGCATCTGGAGTATATGATGATTCCGAGGATATTCCCTCTCGTGGAGCTCCAGTGGAGCCCGGCGGCGACAAGGGATGAACAGCGCCTCGAAAAGTCGATGGCATCGCACCAGCTGCCAATTATGGACCGGCTCGGTTACAACTACCACCCCCTGGACCTCGTTCCTTCCGTGCGCAAGGCTGACGTAAAGGGCAAGGGCAAACTCAAGCTGCTGTACTGGAACATTCAGAACGGAATGTGGGCCGACCAGGGCAACAACTATGACAATTTCGTGGCCTGGGTGAAGAGCTACGACCCCGATGTCTGCGTATGGTGCGAAGCGCGTACCCTGTATTATACGGGAACATACGATAAGATGACCGACGCGGAGAGAACACTCTGCAAGACCAAAGGATCCACAACCGACGAGGGCTGGAGCACTCTGGCCGGAAGATACGGACACAAATACGTGTATATCGGAGGTTTCAGGGACAACTATCCGCAGGTGATAACCTCCAAGTACCCCATTTCCAACGTGAAGCGCCTGATTGGCGACAAGAACACATCCGTCTCACACGGAGCCGGCTGGGCAACCATAGACTTCTCCGGAGAGAAGGTGAACATAGTCTGCCTGCACACCTGGCCGCAGAAATACGGCTTCGGACTGCCGAAAGACAAAGAGGTGAGGAAGGCCAGCGCCGAGCGTAACGAAGGCCACGCATACAGGGCACAGGAAATGAAGTACATCTGCGAGAACACCATACTCTCGGAGCCAGGCCTCGCCGAAGGCAACTGGATGATGATGGGAGACTTCAATTCACAATCCCCGCGCGATTATGCAATCTACCGCTGCGACAAGAACGATCCCCGCTTCCAGTGCCAGAGCTACATACTGAACAACACGCCCTACATCGACGTACTGGGCGAGCGCAACCCGGACAAATTCCTGCCAAGCACCCATGGAATGTCAAGGATAGACTATGTGTACTGCACCCGTAAGATGTACGACCGCATCGTCGATGCATATACGGTTGTCGATGACTGGACTCTCTGCAAACCGTCGAAGGACGTCAAATCGTTCCGCGACCCTTCGGACCACCGCCCGATTTACGTCGAGTTCCAATTCTAGGAAATTGCTGAACAGCAAAAAGAGGCAGTGAATTTCACGGACTTTAAACCTGATACTATGTCCGTGAAATTCACTGCCTCTTTTGCAGGAAGAGAAAACTACTCAGCCTTGGGCTCAGCTTTTTTTGCTGCGGCCTTCTTGGCGGGAGCCTTCTTCTCGGCAGTTTCCTTTGCAGGAGCTTCAGCAGGAGCCTCTGCTACAGGAGCCTCAGCGGCCTCTGTTGCAGGTGCCTCTGTGGCCTTCTTTGCGCCACCGCGACGGGTAGTCTTCTTGGCGGCTGTCTTCTGTGCT
>JAKSKP010000063.1 GCA_024401635.1 Bacteroidales bacterium | reverse complement strand
GATTCAATTTCAATTTCTTCGGCGAAACGGAGCACAGGGTGTTCAACTACAAGCCGATATATTTCGACCCCGAGAAGGAGGAGCGCAGGCGCTTCTTCGGTGACCACGGTCAGGAAGGCAAGGCTGGCGGGCAGGAAGAGGCCGCGAACCGGAATGCCGCAGCATCGGCAGAGGCCGCAAACCAGGATACATCGGCGCAGGGCAAGGCCGCCGGAGAGGAGCCATATACTCCGGGAAAATATATCCAGGGCAGTTTCCGCGACGGCAATTACCAGCGGCTAAGGACATCCTCGTCAACAAAGGCCCAGAAGGTGATAGGCATTGTCGGCCTGGTCCTGTTCTTCGTCGTGCTGTATTACATTGCGCAGTTTTACGGACTTATTCTGAAATAGACGATGGACATCCGCATACTTCCTTCAAACATAGCGAATATGATTGCCGCCGGCGAGGTCGTACAGAGGCCTGCTTCGGTGGTCAAGGAACTGATGGAAAACGCCGTGGATGCAGGTGCCACCAGGATTGACGTGGTGGTCGTGGACTCGGGTCGCACGCTGATACAGGTCATAGACAACGGATGCGGAATGACCGCCGATGAGGCTGTGCTCTGTTTCCAGCGTCACGCCACCAGCAAGATTGCAACTGCGGAGGACTTGCAGAAGATAGAGACTTTCGGCTTCAGGGGAGAGGCGCTTCCGTCCATCGCTTCGGTTGCGGAGGTTACGCTTCGTACAAGGACGGCAGATGCGGAGGTAGGCACGGAAGTGACCATTACCGATGCGACGGCCGAAACCCCGGGCAAACAGGATATAAAGGAGGTCGCTACCCCCAAGGGGTCGTCCTTTGCCGTTCGCAACCTTTATTACAATACGCCGGCCCGCAGGAAATTCCTCAAGTCTGATGCCGCAGAGCTCAAGGCGGTGATAGCCGAGTTTCTCAAAGTGGCGCTCAGCAGGCCGGGGATAGCTTTCTGCCTGAATTCAAACGGCAGGGATTTCTATCGCATAGGCCCCGCACAGACATTGAAATATCGCATACGCGACCTGTTCGGCGAGGCCGTCACGTCCGATATGCTGCCCGTAGAGGCCGGAACGTCCGTCGCAGCGATAAGCGGTTTCGTCGGCAGGCCCGATGCCGCCCACAAGACGGCTTCAAACCAGTATTTCTTTGTAAACGGCCGTTATTTCCGCAGTCCTTACCTGCACAAGGCGGTTATGAAGGCGTATGAAAATCTGATTCCCGATGCCCTCGCCCCTTCTTATTTCATTTATCTTGACGTGGATCCGCATTCCATAGATATAAATGTCCACCCCACAAAGACGGAGATAAAGTTCGAGGATGACAATGTCCTGTTTACGGTACTTATGGCTGCGGTCAAGGAAGCCCTGGGACGCGAGTCTTTCGGGGACAGGATAGAGTTCGAGAGGGACGGAATCCCTGAAATAAGGAATATAGGTTCATCCTTTGCCGAATATCATCCCGTGCAGGAACCATTTTCCGGCGGAAGCAGCGATTTCAATCCCTTTGACAGTGACGGATTCCCCAACCAGCAGGAGTGGGAGCCGGGCCGTAGCGATACCGCAGCTGCGAAGGGTGGCGCCGGTTATCAGGGACACCGTTCCATAGGCGACGGCGACCTGTCAAAACTGTTCGAACGCGAGAGTCAGGTCCAGCCGCAACGGCAGATTCTGCTCAGCGGCAGATATATTCTCCGCGGTGCTCCTTCCGGTTTTATGCTGGTCGATGCCGTCCGTGCAATGCAGCGCATTATGTACGAGCAGTTCGTGGATGCAATGTCGAAGGACGTTCCGGTGACACAGTCCTGTATGTTCCCGATAGAGGTGGAGATAGGGATGGAGAACATACCTGTCCTCGAGGCCAACGAACAGCTTCTTCATAGAATGGGATTTGACTTTTCTTCCCTCGGCGGAGGTACGATAGCGATAAACGGCATACCCGAAGGCCTCGCAGATGACAAAATGGCAGTGACGGCCCTGATGTTCGAAATAGTGACTGCGTTGAACAACGAACAGACGGCGGTTATCGCCTCCCTGTATGCTCCATTGGCCGAAAGGTTGGCCTGGAGTGCCGCACGCAGCATGCAACTTCCATCCACGCAGGAGGAGGCGGGCACGGTTATTGACAGACTGTATGCCTGTGAAAACCCCGAATACACTTCTGACGGCAAGCGGACCGTGGCGGTCCTTCGTCAGGAGGATTTGGAAAAACTTTTGAAATAATGCAGTATTCCTACAATAGGGGAGGGTTCTTCAGCAACCTTCCCACCGTTACGAAGAACATCCTGATCATCAACGTATTTATGATGATCTTCACCAAACTCCGTCCTGATTTCATGTACGGAATGTTCGCCCTGTATTATCCGACATCCCCGCTTTTCGAATGGTGGCAGCCGGTGACCCATATGTTTATGCACGGCGGCTGGTGGCATCTTTTCCTTAATATGTTCACCTTCCTGATGTTCGGATGCACCCTGGAGCGTCAATGGGGCCCGAAGAAGTTCCTGCTGTTCTATTTCATCACGGGACTCGGCGCCGCAGCGCTGCATATGGGGGTGATGTATCTGCAGATGCACCATTATCTTGGCCTTGTCGCAGAGGGCGGTGTTGCCGCCGCAGGGGCAAGGGCTTCAATCAGGGCTTTGAACTCCCTGCCTATGGTGGGCGCCTCAGGTGCCATCTACGGCGTCCTGATGGGCTTCGCGATGCTTTTCCCCGACACTGTGATGGTGCTGCTTTTCCCACCCATTCCGTTGAAGGCCAAATGGTGGATACTTATTTTCGTCGCCATAGAACTTTTCACCGGTATTTTCGAACTTCACGACGGTGTAGCGCATTTCGCGCACCTGGGAGGTATGTTGCTGGGATGGCTGATGATAAAGTACTGGAAAAGCAAAGGTACGATGTATCAATATGAACAGTAATGTAGAAGAGGCCTTGCGCGTGCTGCGCAAGGGAGGCCTGATCCTTTATCCCACGGACACCATATGGGGCATCGGCTGCGACGCCCGCAACGAGGATGCCGTAAGGCGCGTATTCGAACTCAAGCAGCGTGCGGACAGCAAGTCCCTGGTACTGCTTGCGCGCGACGAGGCGATGATAGGTGAATATGTGGAGGAGATTCCCGAAATGGCCCTCCAGCTGCTCGAAGTCAATGATGCTCCGATGACCATCATATATCCCGGAGCCCGCATCGCACATCCCGTAGGCAAGAGCGGCAAGCTCGGGGATGGCCTTGCGCCGTCCTGTGTGGCCGCCGATGGGACCACAGGTATGCGTATTCCTCACGCTTCCGGATTCTGTATGGAGCTTCTGAAGGCGTTCGGCGCCCCGATAGTAAGCACTTCCGCCAATATTTCCGGCAATCCGTCCCCGAAAAGCTTCGATGACGTCGATGCCGCCATCAAAGCCGGTGTGGACCATATTGTGGCCCGTGAATGTGAAGGCGTTTCAACGGGAGCCGCC
>JAKSKP010000062.1 GCA_024401635.1 Bacteroidales bacterium | reverse complement strand
CAAGGCAGGATGAAAGCCGCCATCGTAGATGAGGAAACCACCGACAAAGAAGCCCTTGCCCTGATAAAGGCAGAAAAGACCGATACGAACTGGACGGAACTGACCTGCTGCACGAAAAGGAGTTTCGCCCGCACGCCGCACCACAAATACGACGTGGTGGTCATAGACTGCGGTATGAAACACGGCATCGTAGGTGCTCTCACACAGCGTGACTGCAATGTCACCATAGTTCCCTACACTACCACAGCCGAGGAAATAGAAGCTTTCAACCCTGACGGCGTACTGGTTTCCAGCGGTCCCGGAGATCCGAAACAGCTGGCTGGAGTAATCTCGGCGATAAATGCACTCAAAGGCAAATTACCGATATTCGGAATATGCCTCGGCCACGAACTGATAGCTCTTTCCTATGGAGCGGACATTGTGAGTATGCACTGCGGACATCACGGAGGACAGCCTGTAAGGGATTGCGCAAGCGGCAGGATAATCACGGTGGAGCATAATCACAATTTCGCCGTGGATGAGGACAGCGCCGTCAAACACGGACTGACAATCACATTCAAGGATGTTACGGACGGCACGGTGGAAGGGCTGGAATGTGAAAAAGACAGGATTTTCTCGGTCCAATTCCATCCGGAAGGTGCCCCGGGGCCCCAGGAAAGCAGAATGTTTGACAAATTCGTAAAAATGATGGAGGGTTAAGCCATGCCGAAAAGAAAAGACATAAGGAAAGTTATGGTCATAGGCTCAGGTCCTATCGTCATCGGGCAGGCCGCGGAATTCGATTATGCAGGTACACAGGCCTGCCTCGCTTTCAAGGAAGAAGGTTACGAAGTCATACTCGTAAACTCCAATCCGGCCACCATTATGACCGACAGCCATATGGCCGACAAGGTCTATATGGAACCTCTGACATTGGAATACCTGGCTAAAATCATACGCTACGAGCGCCCTGATGCCATCGTCCCCGGGCTTGGAGGTCAGACTGGCCTCAACCTTGCGGTACAACTGGCCAGGAAGGGAGTCCTCGACGAGTGCGGCGTGGAAATCCTCGGAACGTCGTTCCACAGCATCGAACAGGCGGAAGACCGCGAACTTTTCAAGGAACTGTGCGTCAATCTCGGGGAGCCTGTGATTCCTTCCGAAATATGCTATTCAATAGAGGACGGCATACGCGTGGCCTCACAGATAGGCTACCCGGTGGTCCTGCGTCCGGCCTTCACTCTCGGAGGAACAGGAGGAGGCTTTGCCGACAACGAAGAGGAACTGGTGGAACTTATGCGCGGGGCGCTGGCCCTGTCTCCCGTACACCAGGTACTCGTGGAAAAGAGCATCAAAGGATACAAGGAGATAGAATTCGAAGTGATGCGCGATGCCAACGACACCGCCATCACGATATGCTCTATGGAGAATGTCGATCCCGTAGGCATCCACACCGGCGATTCCATTGTCGTCGCTCCTGTCCAGACGCTCTCCGACAGGGAATACGAAATGCTGCGCACCAGCGCGCTGAAACTCATCCGGGCCCTGAAGATAGAAGGAGGGTGCAACGTCCAGTTCGCCCTTGACCCCCTGTCGTTCCAATACTACATCATAGAGGTCAATCCGCGCGTGTCCCGTTCATCGGCCCTCGCATCCAAGGCCAGCGGTTTCCCGATTGCACGCGTGACGGCAAAGATAGCTATGGGCTACACCCTTGACGAGATAACGGTCGCGGACGCACCGGCCTGCTGCGAGCCTTCGATAGACTATATCGTATGCAAGGTTCCCCGCTTCCCCTTCGACAAGTTCAGCGAAGCGACCAACGAACTCGGCACGCAGATGAAGGCCACCGGCGAGGTGATGAGCATAGGCCGTACCTTCGAGGAAAGCCTGCTCAAGGCCATACGTTCGCTGGAAATAGGCTGCAGCCACATCTACAAGAAGAAATTCGAGGCGATGAGCGATGCGGACCTGCTGCAGTATATCGTGAAATTCCCGGATGACCATATTCTGGCCATCGCGCAACTCATACGCAACGGAGTGGATATCCGCCACATATATGACAGGACCAAGATAGATATGCTGTTCCTGGACAAGATTGTCGGCATCGTCAAAATGGAGAAGGCCATCGCCAATGCTCCGGAGGATAAGGAAATTCTGCGCGAAGCCAAGCGTATGGGATTCAGCGACAAACACATAGGACAGTTATGGGGGAAAACTGAGTCTGAAATCTTCAGGTTCAGGACAGAGGCAGGCATTATCCCCTGCTACAAATTCATCGACTCCTGCGCAGGTTCACGCAAAGCTGACGTTCCGTACTACTATTCCACATACGAAGGTGAAAACGAGTCTGTGGTCAGCGGCCGCAAGAAGATACTGGTTCTCGGCTCAGGTCCCATCAGGATAGGCCAGGGAGTGGAATTCGACTACTCCACCGTACACGCCATCTGGGCCATACGCGAAGCCGGATATGAAGCCATCATAATAAACAACAACCCTGAAACGGTATCGACGGACTATACGATTTCAGACAAACTCTATTTCGAACCTCTTACGACGGAGGACGTTATGAACGTCATAAATCTGGAGAAGCCGCAGGGAGTGATAGTGACTCTGGGAGGTCAGACAGCCATAAACCTTGCCGGTTCGCTGGCAGAATTCAACGTTCCCATAATAGGTACGCAAATCGATGCCATCGACAATGCCGAAGACAGGAAACTGTTCGAGGCCATTATGCGCCGCACGGGCATACCCCAGCCGAAGGCAAAGGCCGTAACGAACGTGGAAGAAGGCGTCAAGGCTGCCGCGGAGATAGGCTATCCCGTACTTGTACGCCCGTCCTTCGTGCTCGGCGGGAGGGCTATGATGATAGTCGGCAATGAAGACACCCTGCGCCACTACCTGCACAATGCGGTGGAAGTCAGCGAGAACTCACCCGTGCTTGTGGACAAATACATCGAGGGCCGCGAAACCGAGGTCGATGCGATATGCGACGGCAAGGACGTGTTCATCCCCGGCATTATGGAGCACGTGGAGAAAACGGGCGTCCATTCGGGAGACTCCATCAGCGTTTACCCGTCCTTCTCCCTCAATCAGGAAGTCAAGGACAAGATCATAGAATACACCGTAAAACTCGGCAGGGAGATAGGCATAGTCGGACTGTTCAACATACAGTACATAGTGGACGGCAACAATGACGTTTATGTCATAGAAGTCAACCCCCGGTCATCCCGCACGGTTCCCTTCCTTTCCAAGTCCACAGGCATACCTATGGCAAAGATAGCCACTCTGGTAATGCTGGGGCACAGTCTGAAGGAGCAGGGCATCGACGAGGTCTATCACAAGGAGAGCACGCGCCATTACGTGAAATCACCCGCATTCTCCTTCGGAAAGATAAAAGGCATAGACACCTACCTGTCACCTGAGATGAAATCGACGGGAGAGGCCATAGGATATGACAAATCCCTGAACAGGGCCGTGTACAAGTCACTCCAGGCATCAGGCAT
>JAKSKP010000061.1 GCA_024401635.1 Bacteroidales bacterium | reverse complement strand
ACTACGACGAGCGCTTCGACGAGCCCACCGTATTGCCCACCAAGGTTCCCCTGCTTCTTGTCAACGGTTCCGCCGGTATCGCAGTGGGTATGGCCACGAATATGGCTCCTCACAACCTCGGAGAGGTATGCGACGCAGTCTGCGCATATATCGACAACAATGACATCACTCTGGATGAGTTGATGGAGCACATCAAGGGTCCGGACTTCCCTACCGGAGGCATCATTCAGGGAATAAGCGGCATCAAGGAAGCCTATGAGACAGGCCGCGGACGTGTCGTTATCCGTGCCACGACCAACATAGAGACCGACGAACACGGACGTGACACCATCGTGGTCACCGAAGTGCCGTATATGGTGAACAAGAAGGAGATGCTGATACATATCGCCGAGATGGTGGAGGCAAAGAAAATCGAAGGCATCACCTATATGAACGATGAAACATCCAGAAACGGTGTCCGCATCATATTCAGGGTAAAACAGGGCTTCAACGCCAACGTCGTCCTGAACAACCTGTTCAAGTACACTCCCCTGCAGAGCAGCTTCTCCATCAACAACGTCGCCCTTGTCGGAGGACGCCCGTACACGCTGAACCTGAAGGACCTCATCGGCAATTTCGTGAAACACCGTCACGAAGTGGTCGTACGCCGCACGAAGTTCGAGAAGGCGAAGGCGGAAGCCGAAGCACATATTTTGAAAGGCCTGCTGATTGCCCAGGACAACATCGACAGGGTAATCGAGATCATCAAGAAGGCCGACAGCACCGAGGATGCCAAACTGAAACTGCAGGCGGAATTCGGGCTGGACGAGATACAGAGCAACGCCATCGTCGAGATGCGTCTGAAAGCCCTGACAGGACTCGAAAGGGAAAAGCTCCAGGCCAAATACGACGAACTCTGCAAGTTCATCGCACGTTGCGAAGAGATTCTCGGCAGCGAGGCCATCCAGTTCCAGATCATCAAGGACGAGACGATGGAAGTCAAGGAGAAATACGGGGACGAGCGCCGCACGGTAATCGAACCGGCAGAAGGCGAATGGAACCCCGAAGACTTCTATGCGGATGACGACGTGGTCATCACCATCTCCCATCTGGGATACATCAAACGCACTCCTCTGACGGAGTTCAAGACACAGCACCGCGGCGGAGTGGGTCTGAAGGCATCACAAACCCGCGACGAGGACTTCATCGAGCACATCTACATCGCCAATATGCACAGCACGATGCTGCTGTTCACCAAACTCGGACGCTGCTACTGGCTCAAGGTTTACGAAATACCGGAAGGCAACCGCACGTCCAAGGGCCGCGCAATCCAGAATGTCCTCCAGATAGATCCCGAGGATGCAGTTCAGACATATATCAATGTACCGACACTCAAGGACGAGGAATACATCAACAACCATTATGTGGTTCTCGTCACCAAACGTGGTATCATCAAGAAGACCACGCTGGAGGCATATTCACGTCCCCGTGCGAACGGTATCAACGCCGTGACTATCAAGGAAGGCGACGCCCTGCTTCAGGCAGACCTCACGAACGGAGATTCCGAGATAATGATGGCCGCACGCGACGGTCGTTGCGTACGCTTCTCCGAGGCGGGTGTACGCCCGATGGGACGTAATGCAGCCGGTGTGAAAGGTATCAACATTTCCGAAACTGACGAGGTTATCGGAGTAATATGCCTTGACCCCCACGCCGAAGACAAGGATAAACGCACCATACTCGCTGTCAGCGAAAACGGTTTCGGCAAACGCTCACAGGAAGACGATTACCGCATCACCGCAAGGGGTGCCAAGGGTGTCAAGACCCTGAACATTACCGATAAGACAGGCAACCTGGTTGCAATCAAGGTGGTTCGCGACGACGAAGACCTTATGATTATCAACCGCTCAGGCCTCACTATAAGAATGTCAGTGGACAGCATTCGCGTGGCCGGCAGGGCTACACAGGGCGTCAAGCTCATCAGCATACGTGAAACCGATGCAATCGCTGCCGTATCCGTCGTTCCCAAACAGGACGAGGAGGAGACTCCGGCCGCAGAAGGCACGGAAGTTGCAGAAACAGCGCAGGCGCCTGAAGAAGGACAAGCAAATGAATAACAACAAACTTGGATAATACAATGAAAAAATTGATGCTCATTGCCGCACTTGCAGTCATCTCCACGTCTGCATTTGCACAGAAAACAGAAGAGGCTACACAAAAAGCCGTTGCTGCAGCACAGGCAGCCTGCAACGATGCCAAGAAGGCAACCAAACTGGCCACCTGGATGAATGCCGCCAAAGTCAACCTCGAGGCATATCTCGCTCCTCAAGGTGCAGGTATGGTCGGCATCGGCAGGGCCGAGATCACAATGCTCCTCAATGGCAAAAAACCTATTGAGACCGTAACAAGAACGATTGCCGGAAAAGAATACCTGGTAGACGTCTTCACCAATGCCGATTACTATTATCAGAATGATATCCTGCAGTTCATAGTAACCACCCGTCCCTACGTGGAAAATGCTCTTGAAACTGCATTGAACGCATATTCCAAGGCTACAGAGCTGGATGTGAAAGGCGCAAAGACAAAAGAGATTATGGATGGAATCAACAAAATCTCGACCTATTATCAGAACGAGGCACTCAACGCATACAATTTCGGAGAATATTCCCAGTCATCAGTATTGTTCCAGAAAGCGTTCGAGGCTGCGGCTACTGCTCCGCTGAGTAAAATCGACACATCTGTCATCTACAATGCCGGTCAGACAGCATTTATGGCTGGTGATATGCCTCGCACGGAAAAGATGATGAAAGAGTGTCTGAAGTACAACTATTATGAGAAAGGTGATGTCTTTGCGAAATTGGCGGAATCCCAGAAAGCGCAGAAAGACACGACCGCCTGCAAACAGACTCTCGAAGCAGGTTTTGAGAAATGTCCTGAAAATCAGGGAATTCTCGTGGGCCTCATCAATCTTTACCTTGATACCAAGGACGACCCCGAGAAGCTTTTCTCCCTTCTGGACGTTGCAAAGAAGAACGAGCCCAACAATGCTTCCCTGTATTATGTAGAGGGCAATCTCCGCAAACAGCTGGGGCAGACTGAAGAAGCCATTGCCGCATATGACAAATGTGCTGAAGTCAACCCCGGATACGAGTACGGTTTCATCGGCAAAGGCCTTGTGTATGCAGAGCAAGCTGACAAGATAAGCGAGAAAGCTGAAAGGGAATTCAATGATGCGAAATACCAAGTTCTTGTAGAACAATACAATGAAGTTCTAAGCAAGGCAATCGCAAGCTTCGAGACAGCTTTCGGCGTCACAAAAGACAATCAGCTGAAACTCAGCCTGGCAAGTTATCTCAAGAGCTGGCTCTATCGCTTCCGCGACAAGGATGACGCTCACAAGGCGGCTTACGAGAAATACAACGAAATTGTAAAGACCGGCGAGATCAAGTAGTTATAAAGCGGACTTGGTAAGGATAGTGTCTATCATACCGTAGGCCTTGGCCTCGGTGGCGGACATCC
>JAKSKP010000060.1 GCA_024401635.1 Bacteroidales bacterium | reverse complement strand
GCCTTTGCATCCCGTACCGGGACATTCAAGCCGGAAACCCCGTCCTCGTTCACCCAAGCGGTTCCCGAACCGGGAATCCTAGTCGCCACGACAGGTTTGCCGAGCGACATCGCCTCTATCTGCACTATGCCGAAAGCTTCTGTCTTCATCACCGAGCTCAGCACGAACACCTTGCAGATCTCCATCCAGGCGTGAGCCACATCATCGTCCAGATATCCCGCAAGCAGTACCCTGTCACCGAGTCCGGCCTTGTCAATCCGCGCTTGAAGACTTTCCCTGAGCGGTCCGGCACCGCCTATGACCGTCAGGTAATCCTCAGGAAGGAAGGCCGCAGCATCTATCAGGCTCTCGTAACCCTTGTACTCCACAAGGCGTCCGAGACTGAAGACGACACGACGTCCACGCACTATATCCTGCAAAGATACAACTTTTTGCGGATTAACGGACAATTTTTCTATGCCTATAGGCATGTATGCAACTTTATGCTGAACTGCCGCAAGGCAGGGGGACTCACGAACATACACCGGTGTGGTGCCGACTACAAGGTCCGCCCTGCGAATCAGCCAGTTCTGCAGGGGTCTGTAGAAGGTAAGGAAAAACTTCTGTTTGAGTATATCGCTGTGCCAATACAGTATCACACGGCCCCTGTAGCCCGACAGCCTCAAAGCCAGCGCCGCCATAGGGTCGGGATGATGCACGTGTATGATGTCATAGTCCCTGCATATACGGCGCAGGCGGAATATCATCGAAGGGGAAATCATTGTGGCGGCCAGTTTGGCCAGGGCGGGAACGCAGATGCACCTGCCGTGCCCGTTGAAAACGATAGCCCCATCCTGCGGCCGTATGTCGGCCTCCTTCATCGAAGCCTTGTCGTAAGCGCAGAGCATATCACAATCCACTCCGCGGGCACAAAGTCCGCGGGTGATGTCCCACATAACCTTCTCCACCCCACCACGTATGGGGTAGAACTTACCTAACTGCAATATCTTCATACAATTTCAGATATTCTCCATATCTGTCCTGCTTGCGGAAATTCGCAAGGGCGAAACCGCGGCACAACTCACGCGTCTTCTCCCCGGAGGCCTGTTCGAAATGCCTTATGCCGGCAAGCAGAGCATCGACATCACCTCGTTCCACAACAAGTCCCGTGCCGTCAATTACCGCTTCCGGGCTGCCGCCGGTACGATAGGTCACAACAGGGGTGCCGCAGGAAATGGCCTCCAGGTTGACCGTAGGATAATTGTCCTGCCAGGTCGGATTGACGAAAACGGCCGCCTCACTGTACAATGCAGCCAGCTGCCGTATGTCCGATGTCCTGCGTATGCACACAATATCCGCCGGAAGCTGCGCACGCTGGGAATCGTCCACTCCAACAAGAACGATTACCTCCTTGTCATGGTCCAGCATCGAATCCAGCTTCACGAAATCATCCAGGCCCTTCTCACGGCTCCATATGCTGGCAACCCCGAGAATGATATTCCTGCCGCCGATATTGTACGCTTCCCTTACCCCGCTGTCCTGCACGGGCTTGAAAACTTCCGTATCTATGCCGTTGCGTATCACTTGGAAACGGCAGTCCTTGAGAAACGAACGTCCCATCTCGTCCCGAAGCCACTGCGACACAGGCACCAGCGTCAACAGTCCGCGGGATATGGACGTAAAAGCCTTCGCCTTGGACCGGAACGCAGATGACGAACGGTCGAGGAACCAGCTCCTGGGGAAGGCCTTTCTCTGCGGACAGTCGTGACAGACGGTCTGCCATCTGTCGCAGCCGACGGCCGTATAGTAGTAGCAATGCCCTGTGTACATCCAGCAGTCGTGGACCGTCCACACAACGGGCTTGCCGCAGCGGCTGAGATAGCGCAGCAGCATACTGTAGTTCAAGAAATAGCCGTGCACGTTGTGGATATGTATCACGTCCGGATCGATTCTCCTGATTGTACGGATGAAACGCATCGTGGCCAGGCGCGAACCTTCGCCATGCATATCGAAAAGACGGGTGAGCAGGCCGTGCAGCACAACGCTCAAGCGCGATCCCACGGGCACTTTTATGGACCGGCACGGAAGGCTGACGCCGTCCCGCCCGCGGCTGTATGCCACATAGCTGGTCCAGCCGGCCGCAATGGCCGTCTCCCCTATCTCCTGCATTATCCTGCCGGTGGAGGTATTGGGTCTCAGGACAGGATTGATCTGAAGCAGCACTCCCATAATCCCATAACTTTTTCTTCCGAATAACGCCCGGCAACTTCCGCAGCCCTACGGCCCATGGATACGCGCAAGGCATCATCCTTCATAAGACGCTGCAGGGCACGGCCGAGGCCGTCGATATCGCCGTCCCTGACAATTATCCCGTTCACGCCGTCCTCTATCATATCCTCGGGCCCGCACTGGAAATCGAAGGACACTGCCGGAAGGCCGCAGGTCATACCTTCAATCATCGCCATAGGGAAACCCTCATAATGCGAACTCATAACCAGTATGGAAGATGCGGCATATTCCGCGCGGATGTCACGGCTGGGGGCATTGATATGAACGCTCGAGGCCAGGCCGCGGTCCTCAATCATCTTCTGCAGGCTGTCACGCCATTCCCCCTGGCCGAATATCTCCAGAGTCCAGTCCCCGAAAGGCCGCCAGGCCTCTATCAGGCGGTCGAAACTCTTCTGATAATCCAGGCGTCCCACAGCAATCACCCTATGGGCTGAGCAGTCGCTGACACGGCCCGTCATAGTGGCGGCATTGGGTATAGTACAGATATTGGGCATATCGCCCCAATTGCGTCTGTCCTGCCCGGTCAGCACCACGAAGCGGTCGAAGCGGCGCACCATCGCGCTGTCCGTCCATTCGCGGAACCTGTCAGCCAGGCCCTTCAGCCCCTTGTTGCCGTACTGACGGTGGAAATATCGCCCCTGATGCAGTTCCAGCACCTTTTTGCTTCCATCCTTGATATCAGGTATGAACGAAGATTCACCAGGATAAAGGCTGACCACGATGTCCGCCTTCTCACGCATCAGCAGTTCCGACAGGCGACGGCGGTGCAGGCGGCGTTTCCTCAGGAAGGACAAAGTCTGGCGCAAAATGCCGAGGTCCACGTCATCGTGATAGTTTATGCCAAGGTCCACGGTGCGTACTCCATCCGGCAGAGGAAAGAACGAAGGTCTTCCCTTCTGGTCCGTGGTCACGACCGCCACTTCGTGTCCGCGGGAGGTCCACCACCTGACCTTGCCCACGGTGACACGTTCCATTCCGCCGGGATTACAGGTCGAGTTCAGGTGATAGATTATCTTCATCTCTTTCATATATATCCAGACACAGGAAAGGCGCTATCATCACGAATATGTCGGTGGACACCTTTATCCATATCACGAAATTCAACAGTACCAGAAGCACGAACATCAGCACAAAGTCAGGATTCTTGCGGGAGCAGGCAATGGCCGTATGGATAAAGAAAAGCATAAACAATCCAAGCCCGAGAAGGCCGAAATAGAATATGAAACGGCAGTAGCCGACGTCCGTCCACATATAGTAAAAGTTCATCCTGTGATCACCTAGGAAATTCGGATCGCTGCCGGGACCGTTGAAATAGCCGTCGCCTATGAGCCAGGTCTTCATATTGTCCGGCCATACGAACAT
>JAKSKP010000006.1 GCA_024401635.1 Bacteroidales bacterium | reverse complement strand
GACATTTGCTCCGGAGGTCCTGAATCTGATGACGGAATGGCTGTCTGGTTTCAAGCAATAGTGAATTGCCTCGATGAAAATCCCATTTTGCCAACCGTAAATTTCCATTTGCGAAATTACCTATACACGAAATAGAGCACCGGCGTAACGGTATTCAGATTTTTTGAAGCAGGGAGTAGAGCAGATGGGTGGGAAGGCCCATAATGGTGTAGAAACTGCCCTCGATGTGGGTGATGCCGACCAGACCTATCCATTCCTGAATGCCGTAGGCGCCTGCCTTGTCGAGAGGGGAGCAGTGCTCTATATAATAATCTATCTCTTTGTTTGTCAATGTCTTGAAGTGTACCGTGGCTGTGTCGCTCTCGAGCAGGCACTTGTCTGAAGTTCGTACACATACGGCGCTTACCACGTGATGGGTCTTGCCGCTCAGCTGCTCGAGCATATCCCTGGCAACCTGCGGAGTATGCGGCTTGCCAAGAATCTTACCGTCACAAATTACGATGGTGTCGGCTGATACCAGGACTTCATCTTCTTTCAATGGTCTGTGGAAACCCTCCGCCTTGCCTTCGGCAAAGATGGAAGGAACATCGAAGGGGTCGGCTCCGTCGGGAACAATCTCGGCAAAGGAGGTGTTGGCATCCACCTCGAAGTTCAACCCCATCTGCTGCATCAGTTCCCTGCGGCGCGGGGAACCGGAAGCGAGAATTATCCTCATATCGTCCGCTTATGATTTAGTCCCGTTGCCGTTCACCGGGAAACCGGGCGTGGGGGCATCCTGAATGCCTATTTTGGAATACTGTGCCTCGTATTTTGCGATATTGTCCTGAAGCGCGAGAAGCAGCCTTTTGGCGTGCTCGGGATTCATTATTATGCGTGAAACGACGTCAGGCTGGGGAATGCCGGGCAGCATTGCGGCGAAATCGAGGATGAATTCGTTGCGGCTGTGGGTTATGAGCGCAAGGTTGGAATACTTGCCTGAAGCAATCTCGGGCTTGAGGTTGATTGAAAGTTCTTTTTTCTCTTCCATAACATATATATGTTAACAACAAACAAAGTTACTAAAAAAAACGTATCTTTGTAAGATATAATGTAATTTGGGAATAGAATGGAACTTGATGCAAAATACAATCCTTCGTCAGTCGAAGGCAAATGGTACAAATATTGGCTGGAGAAGCACTTCTTTCACAGCACTCCCGACAACAGACCGGCTTATACGGTGGTGATTCCGCCGCCCAACGTGACGGGCATACTCCATATGGGACACGTTCTGAACGAGACCATACAGGACGTGCTCGTAAGGCACGCGCGTATGAAGGGCTTCAATGCCTGCTGGGTGCCCGGCACCGATCACGCTTCCATTGCCACGGAGGCAAAGGTGGTGAACCGTCTTGCCTCGATGGGTATAAAGAAACGCGACCTGACCAGGGAGGAATTCCTCAAATATGCCTGGGAGTGGAAGGAAGAGCACGGAGGAATCATTCTGGAACAGCTCAAGAGGCTGGGAACCTCCTGCGACTGGGACCGCACTGCCTTCACTATGGACGACGTACGCAGCGAATCCGTGATGAGGGTGTTCGTGGACCTTTATGAAAAGGGACTGATCTACAGGGGATTGAGGATGGTGAACTGGGATCCCAAAGCCCAGACCGTGCTTTCTACCGAGGAGGTTATATACAGGGATGAAAAGTCGAAACTATATTACCTGCGTTACTATGTGGCAGATACGGACACCAATCCCGTCAAGCCTCTGGGCATAGAAGGGGAGGTCCTTCATCAGGATGCCGACGGCCGCTGGTATGCAGTGGTCGCCACAACGCGTCCCGAGACCATTATGGGTGATACCGCGATGTGCATCAATCCCAAGGACCCCAAGAACCAGTGGCTGCGCGGCCACAAGGTCATTGTACCTCTTGTCAACCGCGTGATACCGGTGATTGAGGACCGCTATGTCGACATTGAGTTCGGTACCGGCTGCCTCAAGGTGACTCCGGCCCATGACGTCAACGACTATGCTCTGGGCAAGGCTCACAATCTGCAGACTATAGACATTTTCAACCCTGACGGAACGCTTTCGCCCGAGGCCGGCCTCTATGTCGGTATGGACCGTATGGACGTACGCAGGCAGATTGCCGTTGATCTGGAGAAAGCTTCGCTGTTCGAGAAAGTCGAGGATTACGACAATAAGGTAGGATATTCAGAAAGAAACCAGGATACCGCAGTGGAACCCCGTCTGTGCAGACAGTGGTTCCTGAAGATGAAGCATTTCGCCGACATCGCCCTTCCTCCGGTTCTGGAAGGCAAGATCAAGTTCCATCCCACCAAGTACGTCACCACTTACCGTAACTGGCTGGAGAACATCCAGGACTGGTGCATCAGCCGCCAGCTGTGGTGGGGGCACCGCATCCCCGCCTGGTTCCTGCCTGTGGCCGAAGGGGAGGAGGAACGGTTCGTAGTTGCTCTGAATGAAGCGGATGCTCTTGCAAAGGCCCGTCAGATTAAAGGTTACGAAAATCTGACAGCCGATGCTCTCACGCGTGACGAGGACGCCCTCGACACCTGGTTCAGCAGCTGGCTCTGGCCCATCAGCCTTTTCGACGGCATCAACAATCCCGGCAACAAGGAAATCAAATACTATTATCCTACAAATGACCTGGTTACAGGCCCGGATATCATCTTCTTCTGGGTTGCACGTATGATTATGGCCGGTGAGGAATATCTCAATGACGTGCCTTTCGGCAACGTTTACTTCACGGGCATTGTAAGGGATAAACTCGGAAGGAAGATGAGCAAGCAGCTCGGAAACTCTCCGGATCCCATCACTCTTATTGAAAAATACGGTGCGGATGCCGTCAGAATGGGTATGCTTCTCTGCTCTTCAGCCGGCAATGACATTCTATATGATGATTCGCAGGTGGAACAGGGCAGGAATTTCTGCGGCAAGATGTGGAACGCTTTCCGCCTTGTGAACGGTTGGAAGGTGGATACGGATGCCAGGCAGAGCGAGTCGTCAGCACTGGCGGTAAAGTGGTTCTCCAACCTTCTGGACAAGACCATCGACACTGTGGACGACCATTTCAACAAGTTCCGTATCAGCGATGCCCTGATGGCAATATACAAGCTGTTCTGGGATGAATTCTGTTCATGGTATCTGGAAATAGTGAAGCCTGCTTACGGCCAGGGAATAGACATCGAGACATTCAATGCCACCAAGACCTTCTTCGACAAACTTCTCCGTCTTGTTCATCCATTTATGCCTTTCATCACCGAGGAGTTGTGGCAGTCGATGGAGCAGAGGGCTGAAGGAAGCACCATAATGCTTCAGGATTATCCTGTTGCCGGTGCTTTCGACAATGCCGTCATCGACGATTTCGCCATAGCCCAGGAAACGGTCGCCGGCATACGCAATGTGCGCCAGAGCAAGAACCTCAGTCCGAAGGACAGTCTCAAGGTGTTGATAGATAAAGCGTTCCCCAAATACCTCGTACCTGTTGTGGCAAAACTTGCCAATGTGGAGATAAGCGAAGGGGAGAGCCGGAGCGCCGCGGTTTCCTTTGTGATCGGCACTACGAAGGTATCCGTTGAACTTGCAGGACACATCAATGCCGAGGAGGAGATCGTAAAACTGAACTCCGAACTAGAATATCAGAAGAAATTCCTCGCATCCGTGCGCGGCAAGCTGTCCAATGCAGGATTTGTCGCTCACGCTCCCGAGGCGGTCATCGCTGTCGAACGGAAGAAGGAAAGCGACTGTCTGGAGAGGATTGCCACCATAGAAGCTTCATTGAACGCACTTAAATACTGAGTTATTATGAACACATCACTCGCAATTGTGCCCCTGGGTGTATTCGGCCCCTGGCAAATAGTCGTAATCGTTCTCGTCATACTGCTTCTGTTCGGAGGCAAGAAGATTCCTGAGCTGATGCGTGGACTGGGTAAAGGTGTCAAGGAATTCAAGAACGGTATGGACGAGGTCAGCAAGGATCTGGATCCTGACAGCAAGAAAGAGGAAAAGGTTCTTGAGCCCGATAAAATAGAAAAGACCAAGTAAGTGGCTTCTGAAAGCACAGAACTTAGCTTTTGGGATCACCTGGATGCGTTGAGAGGGACCTTGCTGAGGTCTCTCGCGGCGGTCTGCATAATGACCGTCCTGGGCCTTGTATTCAGGAATTTTCTTTTTGACAGACTGATTCTTGCACCGACTTCCCCGGATTTTTTCATTTACCGATGGTTCCCTCTGCACAGCGATGTGCACATTGTGAACCTGGAGATTTCCGGCCAGTTCATGGTCCATCTCAGGGTTTCCTTCATGCTGGGTCTTGTGCTCGCTTTCCCTTACATAATATGGGAGATATGGCGTTTCATCGCGCCTGCTCTGTACGACAGGGAGAAAAGGGGAGTGTCAAGGGCCTTCCTTATGTCTGGAGGTCTGTTCTATCTGGGCGTGCTTGTGGGATATTTCATATTGCTGCCGGTCTGCCTCTCGTTCTTTCAGGGCTATACCGTGTCAGAGAGCGTTGTCAACAGCTTTTCCCTTCAGAGCTACATTTCCCTTTTTGCGAGCATGGTGCTCGTCATAGGCCTTGTCTTCGAGTTCCCGGTGCTGATAATGGCATTGTCATCGGTCGGCATTTTGACGAGGCCGATGCTGAAAAAGGGAAGGAGATATGCCCTGGTGGCGGTTCTTATACTTGCAGCGGCCATCACTCCGGCCGACCTCGGGTCCATGATATTGGTTTCAATCCCCCTATACGGCCTGTATGAATTGAGCATACTTTTCAGCAAAAAAGAAGCAGAGCAATGATATCCGTCAATAATCTTACCGTGGCCTTCGGAGGTTTCACTCTGCTCGATGATATCAATTTCCATATCAGCGAGCAGGACCGCATAGGCCTTACCGGCAAGAACGGGGCGGGCAAGAGTACGCTTCTGAAGCTCATCTGCGGTCTTCAGACCCCAACCAGAGGCAAGGTATGTGTGCCAGCAGGATGCAGGGTGGGCTATCTGCCCCAGATAATGGAACATCATCGCGGACGCAGTGTGCTGGAGGAGACGATGACGGCCTTCGACGAGGCCAATGCCAAGGAAAAGGAGTTGGAAGAGGTCAGCGCAGAGATAGCGTCCAGGTCCGATTACGAGAGCAAGGAGTACAATGCCCTGATGGTCCGTATGAATGAATTGACTGATTCCCTGGCGCTTATCCATAGCGAAATGCCTGAGGTGCAGGCCAGGAGGACCCTCAGGGGCCTGGGATTCAAGGACAACGAACTGCAACGTCCTACGGAGACGTTCTCCCAGGGCTGGAACATGCGCATAGAACTTGCAAAGATTCTGCTCAGACATCCGGACGTGCTGCTCCTCGACGAGCCTACCAACCACCTTGACATAGAGAGCATCGAGTGGCTCGAGGAATATCTTGCGGCCAACAAATCTGCCATCGTGGTCATTTCACACGACAGGAAGTTCCTTGACACGGTCACCAACCGCACTGTGGAGATAATGCTCGGGCACATTCACGACTACAAGGTGCCGTATTCCAGATATCTTCAGCTTCGCGCGGAGCGTATGGAGCAGCAGAGGGCAGCTTTCGAGAACCAGCAGAGGATGATAGAGAAGACTGAGGAGTTCATCGAACGTTTCCGCTACAAACCTACGAAATCCAATCAGGTGCAGTCCAGAATCAAGGCCCTGGACAAACTGGACAGGATAGAGATAGACCTTGAGGACAAGAGTACGCTTTCCGTCAAGTTCCCTCCGGCGCCCAGAAGCGGGGACGTGGTTTTCAAGGCTGTGGGTCTTAAGGCCGCTTACGCCGATGACCGTGCGGCGGACGGCTCCGGTTTGAAGACCGTGTTCAGCGATGCTGACATAGAGATAAAGAGAGGGGAGAAGGTGGCCCTCGTCGGAAGGAACGGAGAAGGTAAGACCACGCTTATGCGTGTGATAATGAAGCAGTTGGAACCTGCTGCCGGCGAGGCGAAGGTAGGCTATAACGTGAATATAGGCTATTATCAGCAGAATCAGGAGGATGTGCTGGACCGCAACAATACTGTGTTCGGTACGCTTGATGACATTGCTGTCGGGGATATCAGGACGAAACTCCGCGACATTCTTGCCGCTTTCCTGTTCAAAGGTGAGGACATCGACAAGAGAGTGAGCGTGCTGAGCGGAGGAGAGAGGGCCAGGCTTGCGATGGCGAAACTTATGTTAAGGCCATACAACCTTCTGGCTCTGGATGAGCCGACGAACCATATGGACATCCGAAGCAAGGATGTTTTGAAACAGGCCCTGCAGGCATATGACGGCACGTTGATCATTGTGAGCCACGACCGGGATTTCCTTGACGGCCTGGTAGATAAGGTATATGAGTTCCGTGACGGCCGCGTCAGCGAACACCTTGGCGGAATACAGGACTATCTGTACCGCAGGAAATTGGAATCCCTCAACGAACTGGAGCGTCATAATGACACCAAGACTGTCCCGGATACGGATAGTTCACGCAAGAGTGCAGCGGAGGACGTGTCCAAAGCCAAACCTAAGGATGCACCTTCAGGCAAGGGCTTCGTGTCCAAGGAGGAGAGGAAGATACGCCAGCAGATAGCGAAGTTGGAAGAGGTGATAGAGAGCAAGGAAAAGGAACTCAAGGAGATTGAAGAGCGGCTTGCCAATCCGGAGGAAGGCGCCGACATCATGGGAATGACGGACAAATACCTGCAGTGCAAGAGCCTGCTGGATGCCAGGACAGCCGAATGGGAGGGACTGATAGAAAGTTTGGAATAATAATATGGAAGAGAAAATGCAATATCTGTTCGGGATGCATCCCGTCATCGAGGCCCTGCGTTGCGGACGCAAGTTCGACAAGATACTACTCAAGCAGGGCATGGACGGCCCCCAGTACAGGGAACTGATGCAGCTTATAGCCGAAAGGGAAGTGCAATACCAGTGGGTGCCGGTGGAGAAGCTCAACCGTGCTGCCAAAGGAGGTGCGCATCAGGGTGTCATCGCCTATGTCGCAAATATCGATTATGTCGATATAGAACAGCTGATTACCAACTCATTGGCCCTTAGCCGCAATCCTATGGTGATGATACTGGACGGCGTGAGTGATGTCCGCAACCTCGGTGCAATTGCCAGAAGCCTCGAAGTAGCCGGGGGCCAGGGTATAATCGTTCCCGCCAAAGGTGGAGCCGCCGTCAACGCCGAAGCCGTGAAGGCATCCGCCGGAGCCCTGCTCAGGCTTGATACCTGCAAAGTAAGCAATCTCAGGCTTGCGATATTCAGTCTGCAACAGGCCGGCTTCAAGGTCGTGGCCGCTTCGGAAAAGGCTGAAAAGATGATATACGACGTGGATCTTACTGGCCCGTTGGCCATAATAATGGGCAGCGAAGGCTACGGAATCTCAAAATCCATACTTCCGCTTGCCGATGAAACTGCTCGGATCCCCCAGTCTGGAGAAATAGGCTCACTCAACGTCTCAGTGGCATCCGCTCTGGTTGCCTTCGAGGCCGTACGTCAAAGAATAAATAATTAACTGTTATAGCATTATGAAAAAGTTATTTGCAATTCTTGCATCCGTTTTCACATTCTGCACTTTGTCCTCTGCTGAAACATTCCAGAAGGATGAAAGTTTCACCTGCTTCAACGCCATTGAGGCAAGCAACACGTTCCAGGTCTCAGTAAAACGTGGCAGCGACTATTACGTTCATCTTGTAATAGACAAGAGGGTAGAGAATTACTATACAGTGTTCCTTAACGGCGGTACACTGGTCCTCGGCATTAAGGAAAAGGAGTATACCAAAGATGTGGTGAAGAATCTTTTCAAGCAGAAGGATACGTCACCGCTGGTGCTTATGGCTACGGTCTACATTCCTCAGGATGCCGAAATCAATGAGATATGTCTCGAGGATTCTGCCATACTTACTTGCGATACGCCTCTCAGGACCAAACAGAACTTCAAGATTGAGACCACCGAGACCTCATCTGTCAAGGGCCTTGAAATCGTTTCGTCAAGCCTGACCGTCAAGACTGAAAAGAAGTCTTCCGTCATCGCCGAAGCCGATTCACCCGAGATTTCAATAAATACGAAGAACAGCTCTATCGCAGACCTCACCGTAAAGGCCAAGAACGTAAATGTCGAGAGTGATAATTTCTCACAGCTGACCCTTTCCGGTGCTACAACGGAAGCAAGGCTCAGGAGTTCAGGCTCGTCAAAGCTTGCAGTCAAGACCACAACCGAGAATTTCTTTGTGTCTGCAAAGGGAAGTTCGGTCATTGATGCCACAGAGGGCGTCATTACCAACGCCGAGGTCGAACTGACAGGTGCAGATTGTAAGGTGAATCCGCTCAAGACATTGACATTGAGCGTTACTTCCAATGCGGAACTGGTATTCGACGGCACTCCGGTAATCACAATAAAGAAGATTACCAACTCAACAGTCATTCCTGCGTCAGAAGTCAAGAAGAAGAAATAGGGAAGTGTTCGTACTTGATTCACACTGCGACACTCCGTCGCAGATACTGCGTTTCCACAGGGACTTGTCAGTATGTTCGACTGATGGACACGTGGATTTCCCCAGATTGCGGAAGGGAGGTGTCGACGCCTCCTTTTTCGCATTGTATGTTCCGCCCCAGATGGATTCCCTGCAGGCCTGGGACTATGCACGGGAAATGCTGGAGCAGACCAGGCTGGAAGTCGAGCGTCACCCTCAGATCGCCGCGATGGCTTATTCCGAGGCCGATGCCAGGGCAAATAAGGCCAAAGGGCTTCTGAGCATAATGCTCGGGCTTGAAAACGGGTCTGCAATAGGCAGTGACATGTCCCGTCTGGAGTGGTTCCGTGCCCAGGGCGTCAGATATGTGACCCTTTGCCACAATGCTGACAATCTGATATGTGACAGCGCTGCGGGAAATGGCTCCAACAACGGCCTTTCCGCACTCGGCAGGGAGGTTGTCAGAAAGATGAACTCTTCAGGTATGCTGGTGGACTGCGCCCATATTAGCGACAAGTCTTTCTTCGACGTGCTTGACGTGACGCAGAAACCTATTGTCAGCACGCATAGCTGTTGCAGGGCCCTTGCCGGACACAGACGCAATATGACGGATGAAATGCTGCGCGCCCTGGCGGACAACGGTGGAGTCATACAGATAAATTTCTACCCGGTTTTCCTTCAGGACGGTTGCACCGACAACGGTCCCAGTTGTTCCTATGTCAGGATAGCCGACCATATAGACCACGCCGTGGAGGTTGCCGGCATAGACCACGTCGGCATAGGTTCGGATTTTGACGGAATAGACATCGCTCCCGAAGGTATGGAGGATGTGTCGAAGATGTGGAAGGTCTTTGAGGAACTCAGGGGCAGGGGATACTCGGAAGCGGATCTGGCCAAGGTTGCAGGCGAAAACTTCCTACGCGTACTCGGCGCCTGATTTGCGGAGTCTCTTGATGAGCCTGCGTCCTTTGAATATAGACAGGTAGGGATATCTGCCGGAATTGACTGAAATCAGGCTGGCGCCGGCCCTCAAGCATGAGGCTGCCAGCTCAGCATCATTTACGTTATCGGCGATAATCGTAAGTATGCCTTCCGATTTTTCTACGGCGTGTTTCAGAAGACGCGGATTCGACACTGACAGGCCATCGATGTTGCTCAGCTTGGCGTATGCAATGACGTCATCAAGTTCGTCATAGGTCATATCATCCGGAATTTCCATCAGGATGGGGCGATATTCGTCATTGTAGAGTCTCAGATTGATGAGCTGGTCTATATCATCCGAGAGCTCGTCATAGCCGGATATGATGAAAGCGTCCACAAAATCATAGAGCAGGGCATAGCTGGCCACCATATCCTTCTTCTTGTCGAAGTATGTGCTTTCCTTCCTCTTGTCCAGATGGGCGATGATATTGGTTTCACGGGGAAGCTTTTTGAGCGTGGCTATGCTTTTGGAAACGTCCGTGCAATCAATTATGACGAAGGAATACGCCAAAGTGTTGAGAGCGCAGACATACTCGGCTCCGTTTGCCTTGTTGCAAACCCTGACTCCTATTTTCGTTTTAAAGTTCACGAAACAAATTTAGCAAAATTCGCCGTAAGTGCCGTCTTCATACAGCACAAAAATCTTTTTTACTTTAGAAGATTTTGTATTTATCTGCGTAACTTCCTTAGATATATTTTGATAGGTCGTTTTATTTAATGTATCGCTAAAGATGTTAGGCTCTTCTGTTTCGTAGGTCTGGGGCTGTTGTGACTGGGTTTCAGTATTCTTATACATTCTTCCTACCCCCGTCAGAAGCCACTCTATGCTCAATTGAGGGTATTTCTTCATAGTATTTACAATGAACTCGTAGCCTGGTTTGTTGCGCCCGGCTATGATGTGGGAGACAGCGGCGCGCGCCACGTTGATGGAATCGGCGAATTGGGCCTTGGTGAGGTTTTCGGCGGAAAGAAATTGCTCCAGACGTTGTTTCATTTTGTAAACAGTGTTGTACGGGTTGCTTTTACAAATGTAAGCATTATTTTGTTTACTTCTGTGAATTTTAGTCAGTTTAAAATTGTAAACAGTGGGGTAGGGTGGAAGGGAGGCTTTTATTATAAATTATATTGAAATTTATGTAGTATAGTCTAAAATGCTGGGAAACATTGGGTTATGTTGCATTATTCTATGTTGGGCCCAGCAAAATGGCTTAAATTCTGAGGGTTTTTGTCTAATTTGTTAATCCATTAGTTTATATTAATTCGGCAATTATTTGGGTTTCAGTGCTTTGACTTTATTGGTTTTCTTTGTGAAAATGTTCCACGGGTCAATGCTATGCAATGCATTTATCACTGTAAAATTCATTGTAAACTTTATATATTTATTTACAATTCTATAATTAATATTTGTATTTGAATTACAAATGTAACCTTGTAAACGACTTCAAAATGTAGTATCTTTGTGGATATGATACCTGAAATCAACATTAAGGATTTTACATATTTTTTGCCCGACGAGCGGATAGCGAAGTATCCTCTACCCGAACGTGACTCTTCGAAACTTCTGGAATTCAAAGATGCCGGGATATCCGACCATATATTCCGCGATCTGCCCAGTCTTCTCCCCTCTGATGCAATGATGGTATTCAACGAGACCAAAGTTGTTCCCGCCAGATTGCATTTTCAGAGAGTTTCTGGAGCCCATATCGAGATATTCTGCCTTGAGCCCGGCAGCCCGCACGACTATGTCAGCAATTTCGCTGCTGTAGGCTCCTGCCAGTGGAAATGCATAGTGGGCAATGTAAAACGCTGGAAAGAGAGCGAATCACTGGTTATTATGAATCCGGGCGCTGACAAGCGTGTGGACGGGCTTGATTTGCGTGCGACGCTTATACGGCGCGACGGTGAGACGTCCATAGTGGAGTTCCTCTGGAAAGGTGACTTCGATTTCAGCGAAGTTCTGGACATTTGCGGAACTATTCCCATTCCTCCATATCTGAACAGGGATACCCAGGACATAGACCTCGAAAGATATCAGACCACCTATGCCCTTCAGCGTGGATCTGTCGCAGCCCCCACTGCAGGATTACATTTCACTGCAAAGGTGATGGACGAGATCAAGGATAAGGGAATCGCCATCGAGAAGGTATGCCTGCACGTCGGTGCCGGCACTTTCCTCCCGGTCAAGTCTGAGAGCATTTCCGGCCATACAATGCACCGTGAGCCTTTTGTAGTGACTGTTGAATTCCTCCGCAGGCTTGCGGCCCACAAGGCTTCGGGACGCCCCCTCATCGCGGTTGGAACAACGTCCGTGCGTACGCTCGAATCTCTGTACTGGGCCGGTGTACAATGCATTGAGACGGGAGAACTCAGGGATATAGCCCAATGGGAACCATACGAGTGCAGGTGCGTGCATTCGGTGCAGGATGCCCTGGACGCCCTGATTTCCTATGCCGGGAAACATTCCTTGAAGGAGATAAGTCTTGGAACAAGGATAATTATCGTTCCGGGTTACAAACTGCGCATAGTCGACATACTTGTAACCAATTTCCATCAGCCGCAGAGCACCCTGCTTCTTCTTATCAGCGCGTTTGTTGCAGACAATTGGCGCGTGATCTATGACCACGCGCTCAATAACGGATACCGTTTCCTCAGTTACGGGGACAGTTCTCTGCTTTATGCTTTGAAATAGGACTGCTATTCTCCGTCCAGAAGAAGTCCGGCTTCGATTTTCTTTCTGGAGTATATGGGACCTGCATATATATGCAGGAGTATGTCCTTCAGTTCGTTACGGTCGAGTTCGCTTTCCACGGAATCCATCTGGATCTGCATATATTCCTCGAAACTGTCCTTCTGCTCCGGGGTGTACATATGAGCATATTCCTCGCCGCCTTCCAAGGCATCGTATGCGATGTAGTTGGTGTCCCATAGGTGGTAACCCATTATGACGCGCTTGTTCACGGCGTGCCTCATTTTCTGGTAACGGTCATTCTTGTCGCATTCGCCGGCCTGACGTATCTCCCTTTCGCTGAGAGGTGTCCCTATGTTGAGATGTATGTTCCCTTTCTGCTGGGTGACGCCCGTTATGATGCTGTGAAGGTCTTCGCCCTGCATCTTTTCATATTTATGACGGCGGCTGATGTAAATCTCACGGGCCTTGAGAATGTCACAGGACTCGTACTGGTACGAGATGCTCATCGGGATGATGTTCAGGGCCATGAAGTTCTCTTCGAAGCTTCCCTTGCCGCTCATGTCGAGCATTTTGAGCAGCCCTTGCTCCGTAAGGTCGCAGCCGTTCTTGGTGCGTCCCTGACGCTGGGCAAGCCATATGCTGTGGGTCCCCGTGGTTATGGTCTGCCTTATGTATTCGCTGAGCAGTTGTGAGCTGAGGTAGAGCTCCCTGGCGGAAATGCCGCGTACGACCTTTATCATCCTGTTGGACCGTATGAGCCATTCGATGAACGGATTGGTGATGAGGTTGCTGCCGACGCATATTTCCGTCATCGGGATATTGTTCCTGTAAAGGACAAGCTGGGTGATGGCGGGGTCAAGTATGATGTCCCTGTGGTTGCTCATGGCCAGAAAGGTCCTGTTGGCGGGAAGATTCTCCACACCGTCATAGGTAAAATGTGAAGCGGAGAATCCGAGCACCCTGTCCACAAGTTTGGTCATCACGAGGGTCTGGAATTCCTCGATGCTGTGGACTTTCTTTATCTGATGGGCCAGGTATCCGGGAGCTTTTTCCGGATAGAAATATTGTGAGATTCGCGAAATGGCAGGATGCGAGGCAACTTTGGCAAGAGCAGCAACGGCTTCTTCGTCATTGTAGGGGCTGATGTCTGAAAATTTGTCTGTTTCAACCATAATATTACAGGAATAGGTTTTTCACTTGGGATACAACGTCCGGCGTGTCTGTGTCGGGGGATATTATCAGGTCGGGAGCAGCATAATGAAGGGCTGAACCCAATTCGCGTTTGGCCCTCTTTTCTCCACCGCCTGTTATGTTGAGCATTATGAGCTCGTCGGACATTACTTCTCTGTTCCTGACGGCCTGGCTGAGGGATGCCACTGCAACGGCTGCTGCGGAATAGATGTCCACGCCTTCGGTCTGCTCGAATTTCTGCTGCCAGAAAACCAGCTCCTCGTTGCTTACGCAGTACATCTGTCCGTGTGTATCGACCAGGGCGTCATAGAGACCGCCTGAGAGCGAATAGGGAGGCTTCCTGTTGCTCAGAACTTTGGCGCGTATGGCAGCTGCATCCTTTCTGGCCCGTTCCGCCGGGAAATCCACGAGAGTCCTCTGCCTGAGTTTCCAGGAGTCGTACATTATCGTGAAAGGAGCGTTCTGGGAAGTCATCAGTTTCATCTTGTGCTTGCAGAAGCGCCCGTCATCTATGAGTCTCAGATTGTTTTCCCAGGCTGCGATGGCTCCGGTTCCGCTGCCTACTGCCTGGAAATAGTAATCGGGAATACGGCCTGTCTTTTCAACGGCGGAAAGCACGGTGGTGCCCATACCGTCGCGTCTGGCGATGTTTTTCGCTCCGCCCTCGGAAAGGAACATCTCATCGGTGCATACCTTGTCGGCAAGGGCGATGGCATCGAAATAGTCGGATCCGGAAGGAGCGGCTACGATCTTGACGCAGTCGTTCAGAGGGCCGTCAAACCAAAGGGCATCTATGTTGTCGAAAGGAATGCTCAGGAGCAGAGGTATGTTGTTCCTGCTGCACACCGAAGCGAAAGCTCTCGCGGTGTTTCCCGCAGAGGCGACCACCAGAACGCGTTTCTCATCCTCGGGGAGCCTGCCGCACACGCTGTACGCCTCGGTTTCCTTAAAGGAACAAGTGTGGAATTCCGCTCCGATTTCAGGGTTCCATCCGTTGAAGGTAATGTAAAGCTGCTTGAGGCCCAGCTCCTTTGCCAGACCTTCGGATTTGTATGTGACCGGGGCGCAGCTGCCTTTCAGCGTGCGTTTGACCGGCATCCAGCCTGCGTACCTGTACAAGCCGTCCAGGCTGTCATCTGGTTTGAATGATTTTTCGCTGTAGACGGCTCTTATGAGCGAGGGCGTGCCGGAATCAGGTGCCGACAGAGACCACCCATCGTCTTCGAAACGCCTGCCGTCCGCTACATTTTCAAGTATATACTCCGTAGGTTTGAAACTCATTATAAATCAGTGATTAATGTATACATATACGCCGCTTCCATCAGCAGGAGGCATACTGCTTCAACTCTGCCCAACTTCTTTTTGACAAAGGTGTAATATGATACGAAGATTAATAATGCGCTGAGGAAAAGGGTGCCCAGATCCACTGTGGAAATGTTTTCCATACTGAGGGGACGGATCAGAGCGGAACCTCCGAGGATGAGCAGTATGTTGGATATGTTGCTCCCCAGGATGTTGCCCAGGGCCAGCTGGCCCTTCTTCTTGAAGGCGGCCACCACGCAGGTTGCGAGTTCAGGCAGGGAGGTGCCACCGGCCAATATGGTGATTCCTATGAATTTGTCGCTCCAGCCAAGGGCGTGGGCAATATCGACGGCGCTGTTCACGAACAGGCGTCCGCCGGCAATCAGTGAGGCCAATCCCACGATTATCATTGTTATCGGTATGGCCTTGTGACTGTATGACTTATGGGCTGTGCCCCCGCTCTCTTCACCGTAATCCGTCTCACGGCCTTCCTTGAAGGACATATAGAGATATGCTGCGAAAAGCAGCAGCATTATGGCTCCGTCCACCCGGCTGAGTGTGTTCTCGAAGCCAGGGTTGCAGCATCCCAGCAGAATCAGAAGAAGCGTGACGCCCAGATTGATGGGTATGTCACGCTTTATGGCATGTTCGGAGATTGTGAGAGGAAGAATCAGGGCTGTACAGCCCAGGATCATCAGGGTATTGAATATATTGCTGCCTATGACGTTGCCTATGGAAATATCAGCGCTGCCTTGTATCGCACCGATGAAGGAAACCACCATTTCAGGGGTGCTGGTGCCTATTCCGACTATTGTGAGCCCAATGACGAATTCGCTGATGCCGCTACGGCGGGCCACGTCTGAGGCACCGTCAACAAGCCATTCGGAACCGAACACCACAAGGGCAAGGCCCAATATGAGTATCGCTATATTGAGTAGCATAAGGTTTCAATACACAGATGGCAAATTTACTAAAAAGGAAGGAAATTTAAAAGAGGTTCTAAAACAGGTTCTAGATTTTCTCCAGGGCCACGACGTTTTCCACGTGATGGGTGTGCGGGAACATATCCACCGGCTGGACGGCCGTGATGCGGTACCGGACACTGCCGGCTGCATTGCAGAAAAGCTCCAGATCACGGGCCTGTGATGCCGGATTGCAGCTGACGTAGACCATACGCTCCGGAGCAGCGTCCATTATGACCTTTGCCACGTCGGGATGAATCCCTGCTCTCGGGGGATCGAGTATCACCACGTCCGGATGGCCGTGAGCCTCTATGAATGAGGCGTTGAGAACGTCCTTCATGTCGCCTGCGTAGAATTCGCAGTTAGTGATTCCGTTGCCTTCAGCGTTGACCTTGGCGTCCTCGATGGCCTCAGGTACATATTCTATGCCTATGACCTTCGCTGCCTTGGCGCTGACGAACTGCGCGATTGTCCCGGTGCCCGTATAAAGGTCATATACTGTCTGAGAGCCTGTCAGGGCGGCAAATTCCCGGGCTACGCCGTAGAGTTTGAGGGCCTGGGCCGTATTGGTCTGATAGAAAGACTTCGGGCCTATCCTGAACCGCAGGTTCTCCATAGTCTCGTATATGGCCTCATCGCCCCTGTAGAGTATGCATTCCTGGTCGGAAATGCTGTCGTTTGCCTTGCCGTTGATTACGTAGTACAGGCTCACTATCTGAGGGAAGGTCTCGGAAATGGCATCCAGCAGGTCTGTACGGGCATTTCTGTCTTCGTGATGGAAGACCACGACCAGCATCACCTCACCCTTTGCCGTATTGCGGACAACCATATTGCGAAGGAAGCCGGTGTGTTCGCGTATATTAAAGAATGTCAATGAGTTATCTATCGCATAACTGCGAATGAAATTGCGTATTTCATTGGAAGGGGAGGGCTGCAGACGGCAATCGTCTATGTCTAGGACTTTGTCGAAGAAACGACCGACGTGGAATCCCAGTCCGAGCCGTTCATCGGGAGTCATGGCATCGGGGTCCTCGCCGGGATAAAGCCATCTGCGCTCGCTGAAAGTGAATTCAAGCTTGTTCCTGTAATATACGATGTTGTCTGATGCTATCGTAGGTTTTACTTCAGGTACTTCGAGATGTCCGATACGCACAAGCTGATCATAAACCTGCTGACGTTTCGCCTCAAGTTGCATCTCATAGGGCAGCGGCTGCCATTTGCATCCGCCGCATACTCCGAAATATTTGCAGAACGGATCCAGCCTGTCTTTTGAAGGCTCCACCATTTCTAGAATGTAGCCTTCCATATAGTTCTTTTTCTTTTTCGTGACTTTCACGCGGACAATATCGCCGGGAACTGCAAACTGTACGAAAAGGGCGACACCGTCGATATGGGCGATGGCTTTGCCTTCTGCGGCAACTGCCTCGATCTTTACGTTATCGAGTATGATTTCCTGTTTTTTCCTCATAACGCAAAGATAGGGCAGATTTGACTTATATACAACTTAACATAATATAAATTGTGTAACAGATGGGATTAGCGAAAGTACCTGGGTACTTCGGGAACGTTTTAACATGGGATATTGTTCCCGAAGTGCCAGGCACTTTTGCCAATATTCATTAGATATGCGTAACTCAGGCAAGTTTTGCCTATATGGTCGAGGTCTCGAAAAAATAGGATTCTATGAAGTGCATATTAATAATAATGGCATTGGCACAGATGCTGCCAGAGAGCCCCGTAGATTCTTTAAAGGTCAGAGAACGGCTTCTCCGGCAGGAAAATTTCAGATATATCCAGATGGCTCAACGGGACAATGTAATATCTTCCAGTGAGGCCGACAGCCTTTGGAAAATAACCGCAACGGCCACAGAATCAGATATTCAGAACGAGATAAACATACTTTTTCAGGTAAGGGATTTCATCGATATGAATTATGGAAAGATGATGAAAATCGTCAATTATCCTGTCCTGAACGAGCACTATCACTATGCAAGGTCTATGCTTCCCACAAGACTCGGAATACCGGCAGATTACATCAGTCCTGAGGAGCGTGAGGCACGGAACCAGAGTCTGGCTATGGAACAGATGGCCGCTTCGATTGCAGCCGACTTCGAAGATGAGAAATTGCCCGCCTGGCAGCTTTGGTGGCGTAAACATCTTCGGATGTTTTTCGGCAATATGGCCTGGTTCAAGGGCAAAGTCACATTCATCAACGGACAGGAAACCACCATTCCGGCCAGGGATTCCAAACAGTAACGATACAAGGCGGCAGGGCTAATACTTCAGGGGGCATAACCCATGATACAAAGCCCCCTGAAGTATTAGCCCTGTCGCTGTAAAGGTATCATTTCATCGACTTTGCTACAACCTTCTCGATGTCTTCACGTTTCATTTTGCCTTCCAGGGCTATGAAGGTACATCCGGACGAGTTGTTTTCCGTGACGAAAAGTATGAACTTGTCAATGACTTCGTCGGAGCCAGAAGTGAACATCCTGACTTTCTCGCCTCCGTCATTGGCTTCCATAAGCAGTTCGAAATTGTCTGAGCCGACAAAGGATTCGACGTCATTCCGGAAGTTTCCGTTCACGTCGGCATTGTGGCTGTCAAGTATGTACATTCCGGTCAGAGACCTCATCAAAGGCGTGAAATCCAGGTTCTCGCCGGCGGATTTTACTTCCGGGAGCGCTCTGATGAGGCGGAACATTGCCGATGAGATGAAAACTGCGTCCACATCATCCTTTCCTGCGTATTTCCTGTAAATGTCACGTGCGTCAACTGCAAAAAGGCCGGTTGAAAACAGTGCTATCGATGCGAGCATTAAAATTATTCTTTTCATTTTTCTGTTATTTGATTTGTTTCAAGACTGAAGTTCCTCGGTTCATTTCGGATGATATGTAATCGAAGGTTTTCTGTATTTCTTCATATGCCTGATGCGGGTCGCTGAAAGTGTCCGCAGGCTGGCTTCCCCTGTCGACATAATACGCCACGGATACGGCGGCCGCAGCTGCGGCAAGAGTGGCAAAACTGCCGTACAGCACTTTCCTGAGCGGCACTCTCCCCTTTCGGGGTTCAATGAGTCCGGCTGCGGTTATGCCGTCCTCTATCTTCCGTTCAAGCCCTTCCGGCACGAGAACGGATTCGTCCGAGGCTATGCGTTCAAGGGCCTCGAAGCTCAAGTTTTCGATTTCTTCCCTGTTCTTCATAACATTCTTCTTATCTTTTTCCGGGCCTGGCTGATCATCACTCTGATTGTCAGGTGGCTCATCCCGGTCTCATTCGATATATCATTGTACGACATTTCGTCGAATACTCTCATTTTCAATACTTTGCGCTGCTTTTCAGAGAGACTTTCCATGGCTTTCAGCACCCTGCCGAGTTCTTCCTTGCGGATAATGGAATCGGCCGTCTCCCTGTCATCCGCAATGTCCCGGTCCATGGCTCCTACAAGTTTGTTCTCCTTGCGTCTGAGCCTGTCCAGGCATAGGTTCCTGACCATCGTGATACAGTAGGCCTCAGGATTGCGCACATTGTCCAGGATATCGGAACAATTCCACAATTTTATATACAAATCCTGCACGGCGTCCTCTGCATCCTGCTCTGATTCAAGTATATATAAAGCCACTCTGTACATCCTGTCCCTCAGGGGCAGATAGGCTTGCGTGAATTCTTTGCCAGACATATCTTGTTCTATTCTGCCAAATAGACGTCCAAAGATAGAAAATGTTAATTGTAAATCAGATTCTTTATTGTATTTTTGTAATATGAGACATTTTGCACATACTTCAATCCTTTTCTGTATCCTGCTTGCGGCCGTTTCCTGCAGGCAGGTAGCCACTTCTTCGCCAAGAATAGATGAGAACGACCCGCGCAGGGGAAAAGTCATCAGCATCGAACACAACGTCTTTCTGACCGCGGAGGAGTTGAGGAAGGCCGTAAATGACACGGCTCTGGCCAAAAGGATCAAGTACGACGTCAACTGCTACAAGGTACGCTACGAGACTATTTATGACGAATCTGACATTGTCGATGCCGATGCGTTGCTTGTAGTCCCCCGCTATGGGACGGATGACACTCCGAGGTATGCCGCCTATTTCCACGGCACTATACTTCCGTTCGGAATCCCCGGGGTGGACACTTCCCTTCCCTCTGATTTCAAAGGCTATACAAAATCCAAGGACGTGCTTTACTGCGCCCTTCCGCTTGCAGCCGCAGGATATTGTGTGGTGACCCCTGACTACACCGGTTACGGTCCCACAGGTGACCGCGACCATCCCTTCATCTATTTCCCGGAACTGTCCTACAGTGCCATGGATGCCCTTATCGCCTGCCGCGAAGTGCTCAGGAACCAGATGCACGTCGCCATCGACGAGAGGGACATATGGCTCAGCGGATGGTCCCAGGGCGGAGGGCTTGCAATGTATATGCAGAGAAAGCTCGAAAGCAGTATGGGCGGTACTTTCAGAGTCAAGGTGAATTCCATACTTGCCGGAGTGTTCAGCACCGAACATATGATTATGGATGTGTTCAACAACCCTGACAGGATATATCTTGCAATAGCCCTCTACAGCTGGGCCACCTACGCATTCAACCAGTTTGCCGACGGTATGTCCCGGGCCACGGACCAGATATTCCGTCTGGACATATTCGACCAGATAGGTTCGCTCCTGGTGCTGAGCACATCAGCATCCGAACTGTTCCAGGATTTCTTCATACAACATATCCGCAACGGGACGGACAGCGCCTTCCTGGATGCCGTGAAGGCCTGCAGCACTGCAAGCGGATGGAGGCCGAGGGCTGACGTGTACCTGCACCACGGGACGGATGATATGCTTGTTCCCTACTTCAATATGACCGACGCCGCCGAAGGTCTCAAGGATTCGGGCAGGATACACACTTATTCCAAGAAAGGCGGCGGCCACGACACTTTCGTGCCGGAATATATGGCACATACAATTGACGTATTCGAGCAGTACAGATGAAAAAGACAGTAAGCGTCATTGCATTTCTGGCCGCGGCATTGTCCGTAAAGGCACAGAACATCGCTCCCAGGGACAATTACCTCTGGGACATAGATTACTACAATCCTTCCGTCGTGATGAAGTCCAACGGCGTCTATGCCGATTTCTATGCGCGGTACGACATCAATCCCATAAAGAATGCGGACGTGAATCCCCTGGACATATCCGCGGAAACCTACGTGGTAAGGGATGACCATCACTGGCAGGCAAGCCTCGCGCACGACGGCCTGTCATACTTCGATGCCGCCGCATTCAGCGTGGCGTATTCACATCTGTTCAATTTCGGCACGAATAAGCAGCACAGTTTTTCCGTCGGCGGCAGGGTCACGCTCGGCTACGGGCGCATAGACTTCTCAAAGCTGGACTACGGGCAGACCGGATACAAGATCATGGTGCGTCCGGACCTGGATCTGGGATTTGAGTACAGATACAAGTTCTTCCACACGGGATTCGCCGTGAAGAACATACTGTCGCTGCCTCTCAAGGATGACGGAATGACATATTTCAGATATCCAAGAGCCTACATTTGGCATATGCTCTTCGACTTGAACGTACGGGACAAGGTGAAATTCATCCCTTACTTTGCCCTCGGCGTGAACCAGAACATCTTCATAGATGCCGGTCTTGGAATGTGCTTCCTCAGAGTCTGCCGTTTCAACTACTCTTTCCACGGCCCTACGATTTCGCATAATTTCGGGCTTGGATTCGATATCGCAAAACGCCTCCACATCGGAGCAGGATATTGTTTCTCCCCCACTCACAGGACCTCAGGGGTAACTATGAGGCTGAGCGTAAAGATTGCAGAATGATGAACGATGACATCATAGCACAAAGTCAGGTTCTTCCGCCTCTGGCGCAGAGAATGCGCCCCAGGACCCTGGAGGAATACGTCGGCCAGCGGCATCTGGTCGGCCCGCACTGCGTGCTGTCCAATATGATCCAGAGCGGAAACCTCAGCAGTTTCATACTTTGGGGCCCCCCGGGCGTAGGCAAGACTACTCTGGCCAGAATAGTGTCGAACCATCTCGGGCGGGAATTCAATACCATGTCCGCGGTGTCATCCGGCGTCAAGGATGTCCGTGAGGTTATAGACCGTTCGCGCAATGCCAGGATGTTCAGCGGGGGGAAGACTCCCGTGCTGTTCATCGATGAGATACACCGTTTCAGCAAGGCCCAGCAGGATGCCCTTCTTGGTGCCGTGGAGGACGGAACCATATTACTGGTCGCCGCCACCACCGAGAATCCTTCATTCGAGGTCATCACTCCCCTTCTGAGCCGCTGTCAGGTGTTTGTGCTCCAGTCCCTTGACGTCCAGGACCTTCAGATTCTGCTCGACAGGGCTCTGGCCTACGACGAACTTTTGTCAAAATTGCCAGTAAAGGTCGAAAGTACGGGAGCCCTGTTCCGTCAGAGCGGAGGGGACGCACGCAAGCTTTTCGGCATTTTGGAGATGGTGGTCAACGCCAGCGAGTCACGTGACGGAATCGTGATTTCGGACGAGACCGTCACGGCCTGTCTTTCGTCCACAACCGCAACCTACGACAAGGATGGGGAGATGCATTACGACATCATCTCCGCCTTCATCAAGTCCGTCCGCGGCTCGGACCCGAATGCGGCCGTATATTATATGGCAAGGATGCTTGCCGGTGGCGAGGACCCTCTTTTCATTGCGCGCAGGATGTGCATACTGGCAGCCGAAGACATAGGCCTTGCAAATCCCAATGCCCTGCTTCTGGCAAACGCCACGTTCCAGATATGCCATCAGATAGGGATGCCTGAAGCCCGCATACCGCTGTCGGAATGTGCTATTTATCTGGCCTCCTCTCCCAAGAGCAACTCAGCCATCATCGCAATAGACAAGGCACTGGCGACTGCAAAACAGACTGATGATGCCCCCGTGCCGCTGTATCTCAGGAATGCTCCCACCAAACTTATGGAGCAGCTTGGCTATGCTGACGGCTACAAATACGCTCACGACTACCCCGGTCACTTCGTGGACCTTGAATTCATGCCCGAAGCTTTGTCCGGAACGGTATTTTACGAACCCCAGCCAAACAAGAGCGAGGACGTGTTGAAGAACCGTCTCGACTCATTGTGGCCCAAATACAAGAAATAGGCTTATGAAGCGTCTGATTCTGACCATTTTATCTTTCCTTGCACTTTCCGTTGCAAGCATTTACGCCGATGACGGATTTCCCAATGGGCTTACAATCGGCAGTGTGAATCCTTCTGTGGACTCCGTTGCGCTCGGACAGATAAGGGCGCATCTGGACGAAGTCCGTTCAAGGGAGAATCGTCCCACAGTTGCGCTTGTGCTCTGCGGCGGCGGAGCCAAAGGTGCGGCCGAGGTAGGCGCTATGAGACTGATTGAGGAGATGGAAATACCCATTGATTTCGTTTGCGGTACGTCCATTGGAGGTCTTCTCGGAGGGCTTTACTCCGTAGGCTACAGGGTGGATTTCCTTGACTCCATGTTCCGTTCGCAGGACTGGGAAAAGATGCTTTCGGATAAAATCCCGTCCAGCAGTCTGCCTCTTGCCAGAAAGAAATACAACGCCAAGTATCAGCTGTCGATTCCCTTCCATTACGACAAGGACGTAATAAGGATGAGAGAGGCCCAGCAGGAGATATATACGGAGCGTGACGGCAAGCTGCACCTTCGTGATGCCGCCTCCAACCTGGATACGCAGATGGGTTTCAGCCCCCTGCTCAGTTCCCTGCCCTCCGGTTATGTCTATGGCCTGCACATCAACAATATGTTCTCAAGCCTTACCGTCGGATATCAGGACAGCCTTTCATTCTCCAAACTGCCAATTCCTTTCAGCTGCGTTGCCACCGAACTCGTGAGCCGCACCGCGAAGAACTGGAGCAGCGGCGAACTTAAGACCGCGATGAGAAGCTCGATGGGCATCCCTGTACTGTTCACGCCCGTTCGCACGGACGGTATGGTCCTTACGGACGGCGGTACAAGAAACAACTTCCCCGCCGACATAGCCAGGGCTGTGGGAGCCGACATCGTCATAGGCATAGACCTTACCGACCCCATGCCGGCCTTTTCCAAGGTCAACAATGTCGGTACAATACTCGGACAGTTCGTGGGTATGCTTGTCAGCGCTTCCCACGACGACCTCGTAAAGATGACCGACGTATACATACGTCCCAAACTGGACGGCTTCACCAGTCTCAGTTTCAAGCCCGAAGCTGTCGACTCCCTGATAGCCAACGGTTATCGCGAAGCTCTGCTCCACAAGGACGAACTGGCTGCGGTGAAGGAGCGTACGGGCAATGCAAAGACCGTTTATTACGGCAAAAAGGCCGTTGACATCAACAAGAAGGGCGTACGTCTTTCCAGCGTTGAATTCGAGGGTATGACCGACAGGGAATCGCTTGTCCTGCAGAAGACAATCAAGCTTGACGTCCGTAAGGAAGTCACGGCCGAGATGTTGGAAGAGGCCATAGCAATGATACAGGGCTCCGGTGCAGTGGAATCGGTCACCTATTCCCTGCTTGGAAGCGAGGAACCATACAGGCTGGTGTTTTCCTGCGCGAAGGCACCCACAAACCGGATTGGCATAGGCGCAAGGCTTGACACCGAGGTGTGGGCCGAGGTGGGCCTCAATTTCGGCTGGAACATGAACAAGATAGCCGGCCCGAAACTTAATCTGAGCGCAAAGATAGGCAAATCACAGAGCATCGATGCCAGATTCATGGTGGATTACCCCAGATTCCCCACCCTCAACGTGGAGGTTACGGGTTCCAACATCAATTCCAATTACAACGTGATGCCTGACATCGATCTGGATAGCAAGGTCGAGTACAACATGGGCTTCCTGATGCATCAGGAGAAAGTGTTCCTGTCATACGCCAAGTGGATGAATTTCGACGGTCAGATAGGTTTCAGGATGATGGGCATGAAGATGAATGAAAACAAGCTGGGAACCACCATCCTGTTTATGGACGAAGTCCTCAATGAAACGTTTGCCGGCGGGTTCATCAACGGCAACTATTATACGATGGACAATATGTACTGTCCGACGAAGGGCGTCGACCTCAAGTTCTCCGCTACTGCCGACTTCTTGAAATTCAATGCGAAATCCTTCACGCCGATATATTCCTTCTCTTTTGACGTGAAAGGCGTGATCCCCCTTGGAAACAGGGTTGCGCTGATTCCTGATTTCCATCTGAGACATTTCCTCAACTCCGATGACAATTCCATCAGGGAATACAATCCCGAGACTGGAAAATTCAAGATCAACGACAATTATTCAACCTTCCATCACAACTTCATCGGAGGTGACATACCCGGCCGCTATATCGAACATCAGGTACCTTTCATCGGTTTCAACAATCTGATGAACTGTTACCAATACTATTTCGGCGATAAGAACGGAACAATAACCGAGCGTCATAACGACCATCTCGCCGTGCTTAACCTGGATTTAAGGGTGAACGTGATAAAGAACCTGTATGTTTCTGCTATGGGAGGCTATATACATTTGGCACCGACCTTCAAGGAATTCATCACATACGATGGCCACTATGACATTTTCGGCTCCGCATTGCAGTTGACTTACAATACCATACTCGGCCCCATCAAGGCAAGGTTCCAATGGGCTGACAGACAACACGAGTTCAAGAGAGACTGGGGATTCTACCTGAGTGTGGGATTCGACCTTTAGAAAGGATAACCGACTCCGAAGTGGATGGCGTAGTTGTTCTTGAACCATTCCTTCGGTGCAACCCATTTCGAACCTGTCCTGGCAGGGTCGTGTATCCTCATACCGAGATCAAGACGAAGAATGATGAAGTTCAGGTCCACGCGCAGACCGTAACCCCAGTCGGCGGCAATGCTGCTGGCCAGAGTATTCCATCTCAGATATGACTCGTCGCTGACACCTGCAGGAGCCTTGCCCAGGTTCCATACGTTACCGGCATCGATGAACAGGGCGCCGGACAGTTTCCAGAACATCAGGAAGCGGTATTCGATGTTGGCTTCCATCTTCATGTCACCGCTCTGGTTGGGGATGACGAACTCTTTGTTCATAGGCGCGAGTCCCGGGCCGACAGTCCTGGCGCTCCAACCTCGGAGGGAGTTTGCGCCACCGCCATAGAACTGCTTGTCGAAGGGCAGGGACATCGAATTGCCGTAGGCGTGTCCTGCCCCTATTAGCAGGCGCATGGCCAGGGCCTGACCGTCTTTCTTGCCCCATACAATGGTCCTCCCCACCGAAGCTTCGACTTTCACATACTGTGAGAAGGGAATTCCGATGATAAGTCCCTGATCCAGACCGTTCTTGCGCATCGCACCCTTGAAGGCGCTGAGCAGGTTGCCGGCAAGGTCAAGTTCAAGCCTTCCGTACCAGTTCGTCACTTTCGGGTTGGCGTTGTTTCCCACGCTGCTGTAGTAGAGCAGACCGTTCAGACCCATATCGAAGTGGTCCTGGTATGAATTGTACATGAAGGGATTCTTCTTCATCGACTCGGCAAACTCGGCGTCTATGTAAGGCAGACGTATCAGATTCCAGGAGATGGGATAGAACTCATAGAACAGATTCCTTCTGTAGTTGCCTGTGTAACCGAACTGGGCCGTGGCCCTGTTCCTCGTGAATTCCGGACGTTTCTGAAAATTGTATGAAACGTTGATCTTGGTCTGAGGAAGGTTAGGACCGTTGAACAGACGGGTCGGAAAAGGTATGAAACGGGGCAGCAGCAGTGAAGCGGCAACGGCCACTTCATTGCTTTTGACATTCTTGTCGCGGAACTTGAATTGATGGTTGGAACTCAGTGATACATTGAGTATTTCCCCTCCTCTGAAGATGTTCTTGTTGAAGTAGGACAGCTGAGGTGAAATGCCGAATATCCCGTTGGAGTTGATCGAGGCCTCCAAGCCGAACTTGAAGCCCTGTATCTTTCCTTTCTGCAGCGATATGTCACAATCGACGACGGGCTCGTCGTCGCGTGCCGTGAGCTGCATGCTGACGGAATTGAAGAGGCTGATGCTGTTGAATCTGGAATATGTGGTGTTTATGTCACGCTCGCTGTACAGGTCACCGCTTTTCAGACAATTGAGCTGTTTCAGAACCTCCGGCCTGAACCTGAGCTGCTCGGGATAGCTTACTGAGATTTTACCGAGAGTGTATTTGTTGAAATCCCTGTGGACAGCCTTGTTTTCATTTCTGGTATATTCCTTTACCATAATGTGAAGGCTGGCCGAATCCGGAGTGGAAACGGTGTCGGCCTCACAGAAGAAGAAGTTCTTTGAAAAGTCGTAATATCCCCTGTTTCTCAAGGCTGTGGCGCTTCTGGCGCTTTCCTTCTCCAGGGCATCCTCGCTGAGGTAATCCCCGACCTTGATTGTGGAATGGACGGTGTCGGCGTAGAATTCCTGTATGAATTCGCGCTGCATCGGAAGTTCATAGCTTATATCCTTTATGGGAAAACGCTTGCCGAGGGTCACGTTATAGTCAACCCTGACCTTGCGGTTGCGCCTGTGGTCGATTCTGGCATCGACTGACGAGGAATAGTATCCTATGTATTCAAGGTGGTCACATATATTCCCTATCGAAGCGGCAACCATCGTGCTGTCAAACACAACCGGAGGCTTTCCCAGCTTTTTTGTGAACTTGTCCCAGCCTTTGCCCTTGCCGTTCTGCCAGTTGTATATGCACAGCGCCGGGGACCAGCCGGTAGCATTCTGCTTGAGGTAGGGCGAAATCTCCGAAACGTTCATCCCGTTGGCGGGATTTGTTATGCGTATCCTGTTTGCGGTCAGCCTTTCCTGCCCTTCGGGCAACAGGCGCGTGGTGCTGCAGGACATCACTGTGAATGATATCGCGGCAGCCAGCGCATATGAAAGGCGTTTTGTCATCTGCGTCTGAATTCGGATACAGTTATGGCCGTGGCGACCGCCGCATTAAGGCTCTCGGAGCCTTTCCCCCGGGCGAAAGACGGTATGGTGATCCTGCGGTCGCAAAGGGCGGCAATCCTGTCGGATATCCCGTTGGACTCGTTGCCCATTATTATCATAGAGGCCTTGTCTGTGGAAAGCTGCGCATTGTAGATATCCTCGCCTTTGAGGAAGGTGCCGAAAGTCGTAACGTCTTTTCCCGAACACAGCGTGGCCAGGTCGCAGTAATGGAAATCAACTCTGAATATGGCTCCCATAGTGCTCTGGACGACTTTCGGGTTGTAGATGTCCACGCTGTCCTCGGATGCGAAAACCCCGTCCAGACCGAACCAGTCCGCTATCCTGAGTATGGTGCCCATATTTCCCGGGTCGCGTATGGAATCCAAGCCCAGATACAGGCCTCCCCTTTTCAGCTGTGAAGGAGAGTCTTTCCTGATGTGCACCAGTGCAAGAACAGAAGACGGCGTGCTCAGATGGGAAATTCTTTCCATAGCGGCCTCCCCGATCTCGGAGGTGCGGAAAACCTCTTCCACGGCATACTCGCTGCTCAGTGCTTCGCTGACCAGTTTCTCGCCTTCGACAACGAAGAGACCGTAACGGTCCCTGAATTTCTTGTCCTTCAGGGAGCGGATAAGCTTGATTTGCGCGGAGGATATCATAATTGTTCTATGTAGCAGTCAAACGCAGGGACATCCACTGTCCTGGACGTTCCCCTTATCGGAATGTCGATGGTCACGTGTGAATCATGGCAGGCAAAATTGCATACTACCAGATAGCAGCTTTTGTCGTCGTATCTGAGGAAGGCAAAATGCCTGTCCGGGTCGAATCCCGGAGATGACACATTGCAGAAACACAGGTCGTAAGTCGCGCCGGTACTGAAGCAATTTGTCCGAGCCAAATTAAGCAATGACAGATATTTGTCCAGTATTATCTTATCTTTCTCGTCAAGTTCGGAAAGTCTGTGGATATGATTCCACAGGACTGTCTGTGAACGCGATTTCCACCAATCAAAAATCGTACTCCTTCCATCCCGGCCGCTGTACCCTTCTTCGTCCATTCCCCTCTCGCCTACTTCCTGTCCGCTGTACAGAAGGAAAGGCGCATTGTTGAGAAGCAGCGAAACGGCGAGAGCAGCAAATCCGTTCGATGCCCTGACCGCGAAGTTGTCGGATGCCAGACGCAGTTCGTCGTGGTTCTCCATAAAGTTCAGCATTCCCTCCTGCAGGTCACCCAGATACTGCCAGTTCCCCGTAATCCTTTTCGCGCTGCACCACAGTTCCACGGGCATATGGTCTTCGTGTACGTTATGGTGCACAATCGCGTGCAGAATATCGTACAATCCGGATTTGTCGTATAGGCAATCGAAGCCGACATTGTTCAGATATGAATGGTAGGCGTCCTTTCCATAGACCTCGGCTATGAAAATCAGCGACGGGTAGCGCCTTTTCATCTCGGATATGATCCAGGTAAGAAATTCCTGGGGCACAAGTTCCACCATATCGCACCTGAAGCCGTCGACTCCCCTTTCCGCCCAGAAGCACAGTATGTCCAGCATCTTGTCCCAGGTGGGTGTGTGGAAAGCGCTGTAGTTCAGCTTCACCGTCTCGAACCAGTCGTTGACCGAAGGATTGGCGCAGAAGCAGTTGTTACCGGTCGCACGTGCAGGATATTCCCAGTAAGGGGCGTCAAAGCCGTTGGCAGGCACGAAATCCACGGGCAGGGAAAGTTCCTGACCGGGATAATAGTAGAAGTCATTTTCCGCTTTCCAGTGTACTGAACTGTCATCATCCCTGCCGAAGTTCACGTTGTCGCGGCTCACGTGATTGGGTACGAAATCCAGTATCACCTTCAGAGCGTGGCTGTGGGTACGTTGTACCAGGGCATCGAATTCCGCCATCCTTTCGGATGGATTGTCGGCCAGATAGGGATTGACGTCATAGTAGTCCGTTATGGCGTAGGGAGAGCCTGCAGCCCCTTTCACGAACTGCGGGTGGGATGGAGTGCATCCGGCGGTGGAGCAGTTCGTTGCGTGGCGTATGACCCCCGTATACCAAAGATGAGTGCATCCAAGCCGCTTGAAATACTCCAGGGACTCGTCATCTATGTATGAAAAATGCCCGCAGCCGTTCTCTTCAAGAGAACCGCCGCGAACATTCTTGCCTTCGTATGACCCCCAGTAACGGGGGAAAAGCTGATATATGATGTTCTTGGTTACCAGGAAAGAATCTTCTTGAAATCGTAGGTTTCAGGGTCCTTTACGAGTTTGGAAGCCTGCGCATAGTCACCTTCGCCCACGTAGTTGCATACATAGTTGTAGTAATTCTGTGCAGTACCGCCGTTGATGTCCACGCGGCGGGGAGGAATCTTGCCTTCGGCATTCTGCAGATCCTTCAGATAGAGAGGAGCAACCTTGCCTGAAGCGTCCACGTATACCATACATCCTGTCTCACCTTTCGCAAAGAGTTGGTAGACGCCCATTGCGAGCTCTGAGCAATAAGTGAGGTCGTATCCGATGGGATCCTGGCAACGTACGTCGTAGCCTATCTCCACGGGACGGCTCTTCACCTTCAGACCGAGCTTCTTGAATTCCTTTTCAAGTATATCATTGAACATCACTGCCTTGGATATCTTGCCAAGCTCGGGATGACCGTGGTTGTCATAGGTGAAATGTACACCGGCGTCCTCGAGTTCCTTGCTGTCCAGCTCGTGGAACACGCCTTCTGAAATGACGATGGTGCCATAGGGATAGCCCATGATCTGACGTTTGATGATAGCTGAGATGGCCAGACGGATAATCTTGTCGATTGTGATCCTGGTGTTGTTGAACATCTCGGGGATTATCGTCATCGGGCAGTGCGTTGCCTCACCTATACCGAGGGCGAGATGGCCTGCGCTGCGTCCCATTGCAGCGATGATGAGCCAGTTGCCTGAGGTACGGGCATCCTCGTACACCGTGCGTGCAATGTGCGCGCCCTCGTCCTTGGCACTGTTGAAGCCGAAGGTGGGAGTGTTGTTGGGCAGAGGAAGGTCGTTGTCTATGGTCTTGGGAACGTGGATGTTCTGGATGGGATATTTCTTCGCCTCAAGGAATTTGGCGATGCGGTTTGCCGTGGAGGCGGTGTCATCTCCGCCGACAGTTACGAGAAGCTTGATGTTGTTGTCCTTGAAAAGTGACAGGTTGAAATTCTTCTCGAAGTCCTCGTCGGTGGGTTTGAAACGGCTCATCATAAGGTATGAACCGCCACGGTTGAAATACGCGTCAGCCTTGAAGAAATCGAGGTCCTCGGTTTTGGGGCTGTCGTTGAAAAGTCCGCTGTAACCGCCGTGAAGGCCGATTACGCGATATCCGCGGCTGAGGAAAGTCTTGGCTACTGTGCATACTACAGTGTTCATACCGGGGGCGGGACCGCCACCGCAAAGAATAATGACTGAATCTTTCATTTTATAGTGTTTTGTTGGTTTCGCTCTGTGTATGTCTAAAAGCGTTACAAAATTAGCAAAAAAAACAGAATATTTTTCGTATTTTTGTACGATTTATGGAAGATTTCAAACAGCGCATAGAGGAACTCAGAAGCCAGCTTGCCGAGCATAACCGCAGATACTATGTGGAGAACTCCCCCAGTATCAGCGATTACGATTTCGATATGCTGATGAACGAGCTCATCGCCCTTGAAAAGGCACATCCGGAGCTGGTTACGGAGGATTCCCCTACGCGCAGGGTGGGTTCCGACCTGGCGGACGGGGAGGACGCTGTCAGCCGCGAATTCAGGCATCTGCCGCACCGCTACCCTATGCTCAGTCTGGGAAACACCTACAATACGGGCGAAGTTGCCCAGTTCGTGACGAAAGCTTCGAAAGGTTCGGAACATCCCCTGAGTTTCTGCTGCGAGCTGAAGTTCGACGGTACTGCCATATGCCTCACATACAAGGCCGGAAAGCTTGTACGAGCGCTTACGCGAGGGGACGGGATCGTCGGGGACGACGTGCTCAGGAACGTGCATCATATCCATAGCATACCGTCTGTCCTTCACGGAGAAGGGATACCTGACGAGTTCGAGATAAGGGGCGAGATATATATGCCTTACAAGTCCTTCGATGCCCTCTGCGCGGAACGTGAGGAGGACGGGGAGGCCCCTTTCGCCAATCCTCGCAACGCCGCATCCGGTAGCCTGAAGCTCACCGACAGTGCGGAGGTCGGCCGTCGCGGGCTTGAATGCACCCTTTATCATATGCTAGGTGAGGATTTGCCCTTCGCGACGCACGACGAAGCGCTCACAAAGGCCGCCTCGTGGGGGCTTCCCGTCAGCGGGCACAGGCAGATATGCCGTGACATAGATGAAATAGAGAAATTCATAAGCTACTGGGATACGGAGAGGAAACTGCTGCCTTTCGCGACGGACGGCGTGGTCATCAAAGTGAATGAACTTCCGGTACAGAAGGAACTGGGTTTCACCAGCAAGTTCCCCAGATGGGCAGTCGCGTATAAATTCAAGGCCGAGCAGGCCTGTACGGAGGTTCTTGGAATCGACTACCAGGTGGGCCGCACGGGCGCAGTCACTCCGGTTGCAAACCTCACCCCGGTACCGCTCAGCGGCACTATGGTGAAACGCGCCACCCTGCATAACGCAGAGCAGATGGAAGCCCTTGACATACGCATAGGCGACTGGGTGTATGTGGAAAAAGGCGGAGAGATCATTCCCAAGATAACTGCAGTGGAACTCTCAAAAAGACCTCTGCTGTCCGAAAAACCGGTATTCCCCGAAGTGTGCCCCGATTGCGGCACTCCCCTTGTGCGTGAGGCCGACCAGGCAAAATGGTTCTGCCCCAACGTCTGGGCCTGCCCTACCCAGGTCAAGGAATCCCTGGTCCATTTCCTCAGCCGCAGGGCGATGAACGTTCTGGCGGGCGATGCCACCGTGGCCCAGCTTTATGACAAGGGTCTGGTGCGTAACAGTGCAGATTTCTACGATTTGAAATATACCGACCTTTACAGGTTGGAAGGATGGAAGGAAAAATCCTGCGAAAGGTTCCTGAAAAGCCTAGAAAACAGCAGAAAGGTCACTTTCGACCACGTACTGTATGCCATCGGCATAAGGAACGTGGGCGAAACCACGGCGAAAATGCTTGCAAGGCATTACCGTAACATAGATGCGCTGGCCTCCGCAAGCCTGGAGGAATTGCAGCAGGTCGGTGACATAGGTGAAATAATAGCCGCAAGCATACGGTCTTTCTTCGAAGAGCCGAGGAACGTCGAAAACATCGAAAGGCTGCGCAAGGCCGGTCTGCAGTTCTCGATGGCGGAGGAAGGGGCCCTCGATGCGATGCTGGAAGGCCAGACCATAGTGATAACCGGCACCTATGACATCAGCCGTGACGAGATGAAGGCCCTCGTGGAAAGCCACAGCGGCAGGATATCGTCCGGCGTCAGCGCGAAGACATCCTTCGTGCTGGTCGGCAGGAATCCCGGTCCGGAAAAGATCAAAAAAGCCGGAGAACTGGGCGTAAGGACGGTAAGCGAACGTGAATTTTACGATATTATAGGGCAGACAATGCCGGAAACGGAAGAAAAAGAATTAACTTTGTTCTGATATGGGAATAGGAGACAAGGTCCATAAGGCCAGGAATTTCGTCGCCGACGACATCTGGGACATCGAGATCGCAACGCTTGGACGCTACAAGCGCAATTTCGTGCAGAGTCTCAGAGTCGTGATGCTGACGATAAGGACCTTCAATTCCCAGAAGATAGGTTTCCAGAGCGTCGCTCTGAGTTTCTTCTGCACGATGGCGGTGGTGCCCTTCATTGCAGTGGCTCTTGCCATCACCAAGGGTCTGGGGCTGTCCGACAAGGTCGAAGCACTTCTCTATGCCAATTTCCCCAACAATCCCGACGTCATACAGAATGTGATGACTTATGCTGACAACATCATCCAGAAAGCGTCGTCATCGGTCCTGGGCTTTATCAGCGCAGCCTTCTTCGTATGGCTGGTGATATGGATGATGCTGTGCGTGGAGATGGTGTTCAACAACGTATGGAAGGTAAGGCAGAGCCGCAGGTTCGCCACCCGCTTCTGGCGTGACGTGACCATAGTTGCCATAGCTCCTTTTCTGATGCTACTGCTCTACTCCGGAGCCATAATGCTCTCCGGTTACATAAGCGCCGGCATATTCAAATGGCTGCTGATGATACTGGTCAGCATGCTGGTGTTCAGCCTGATGTATAAATTCATACCCAATACGAAAGTCCGCTACAAGAATGCCCTCAAGGCATCCGTATTCAGCGCGCTGGCCTACACGGCCATACAGTTCGTATATGTGGAGAGCCAGATTTTCCTGGCCCGACTCAGCGGTATATACGGCGCGATAGCCGCGATTCCCTTCTTCATGTTCTGGCTCAATTTCAGCTGGTACGTGATACTCGTGGGGGCCGAGCTGTCATACGCTTTCCAGAATGTAAACAACGTAAAAGCAAATACTTTACGATGAAGCCTGTAACGGAATTCACAAAGAACGACTACGATCTGATACAGCGCGACTATGCCGAGCTGATGGAATGGGTGCGCAAGAGAGTGACGGACCCCGAGCAGTTGGAAACGGTGGGCAGGGCGTTCGAGTTCGCAAATTCAGCCCACAACGGTGTCAGACGCCGCAGCGGTGAGCCCTATATGCTCCACCCTATCGCCGTTGCCAAGATTGTGGTGCGCGAGATAGGCCTGGGCCACAAAAGCATCTGTGCGGCGCTCCTTCACGACGTGGTGGAGGATACGGAGTTCACCGTAGAGGACATAGAGAACCATTTCGGCCACAAGATTGCAATGCTGGTCGACGGCCTCACCAAGATAAAGACCGTGCTGGACAACGAGGACAGCAAGAAGACCACGCAGAGTCTCCAGGCCGAGAACTTCCGCCGCATACTGCTCACCCTCAACGATGATGCACGCGTGGTGCTTATAAAGCTTGCCGACAGGCTGCACAACTGCCGGACCATAGAATTCATGCCCGAATACAAGAGGGACAAGATTCTTTCCGAGACAATGTATGTCTTCATCCCTCTTGCCCACAGGCTTGGTCTTTACACCGTCAAATCGGAGATGGAGAACATCTGGCTCAGGTTCAAGGAGCCTGATGCCTACAATCAGATAACAACCCGTATCAACGACAACAGGGGCAACAAGGAGAAGATGATAGAAGCCTTCCTTGTCCCCGTGCGGCAGGCTCTCGACAAGTGCGGACTGGAATATACCATAAAGACAAGGGTCAAGACACCCTATTCCATCTGGCACAAGATCAATTTCAAGCACGTGTCCTTCGACGAGATCAGCGACCTTTATGCGGTGCGCATAGTGTTCGAGCCGACCACTCAGGACCTGATGGGAGAACGCAACGAATGCTTCCGCATTTTCTCTCTGATAACGGGCATATACGAATACCGTCCGGAGAGGGTGCGGGATTGGATAATGCACCCGAAGCCCAACGGCTACGAGGCCCTGCATCTCACCGTGATAACCCCTGACCGCACCAACATAGAAGTCCAGATACGCTCGCACAGGATGGATGACATAGCCGAGAAGGGTATTGCGGCCCACTGGAACTACAAACGTCTGCAGCCCAAGACCGAGGAAAGCCAGATGGACAAATGGATTGCCCGCATCAAGGCCATCATAGAGAACCCTGACGTCGATTCGCTGGAGATGCTGGACATAATCCACCACGACCTTGTGGAGAGCGACATAATAGTCTTCGATGCCAAGAGCAGGCAGCTGTCCGTACCCAGAGGCGCCACGGCGCTGGATTTCGCATATCAGCAGGACGCCGATAGCGCCGGTCACGCCATAGCGGCGAAAATCAACTACCGTCTCTCCCCTCTTTCCACAACCCTCAAGAGCGGCGACCAGGTGGAGATAATCACCTCGATGTCGCAGCGGCCCCAGCGTGAATGGTTGGAATTCCTGACCACCAGGCAGGCCATAAACGCTGTTGGAGAGTTCTTCGGGATAAAGGAGGACAAAGGACTCGTGCAGAACAACAATTATATAATAGCCTCCTGCTGCAAGCCCATTCCCGGCGACCCCGTGATTGGTTTCAAGATGGAGGACGGAAGGATAGAGGTGCACAAGAAAACCTGTCCTGAAGCCAATTCCCTAGCCAGCAAGTTCGGAGACAGGATAATAACTCCGAAATGGATTGTGGACACCTACGCCACATTCCCTGTCAGGGTGTCGATGAGCGGCATAGACAGGATGGGACTGATGCACGAGATAAGCGGAAAGATCTCCAAGGAGAACAAGATAAGCTTCAAGAGCGTGAACATCAGCGCTAACAACGGCCTGTTCGAAGGTTATCTGGACATATGGGTCCACGATACCGAAACTCTGGACTCAGTGATCAAACTGCTCTCTGAAATAGATGGAATTCAAAAGGTAAGCAGGACAGAACTGTAATGAAAATCAAATCCCTCATACCCCTGCTTCCGGCTGCCGTCGTGCTTGCGAGCCTCTTTTTCTCGCATTCCTGCGCCAATACCACGCAGGCTCCTACAGGTGGTCCCAAGGACACTATACCTCCTGTTCTGCTGGACGTGTTCCCCCTGCCTGGAACGCTCAACGTACCTGTCCACAAGACGGAGATAATGTTCAAGTTCAACGAATACGTGAAAATCAAGGACCAGAAGAGCATATATCTCTCCCCTCCCCAGGAGAAGCCTCTGAAGGCAAGGATAAAGGGCAAGTCGGTAATCGTCTCGTTCGAAGAGGACCTGCTCCCCAACACCACCTACACCATAGATATCACCGGTGCCGTGGTCGACAACAACGAAGGGAACCCCTTCCCCGGCTATGCTCTGACCTTCAGCACGGGTGAACGCATCGACTCGATGTACGTTACAGGTCTGGTACAGGACTGCAGCACCCTCAATCCCGTAAATGAAGCGACCGTAATGCTCTACAAGGACCAGGCGGATTCGGCCCTGTTCCTCCATCGGCCGGATGCTGCCGTGAAGACGGACCAGTGGGGCTTCTTCTGCCTTCGCAACATTCAGGACACCTGCTTCCGCCTCTATGCCATCGTGGACGACAACGGAAACAACAAATATGATCCGGAGACCGAAAAGGTGGCTTTCTGTGACAGCATAGTGTGGCCAAAGCACAAGGTTGCGGAAGGAATATACGAACTGTACAAGTTCGATATGCTGGATACGGCCGCCTGCCTGGCCCGCAAGACTGACTACGAGCTGAACATGTTCAAGGGCGTTCCCGGCAAACAGATGCTTGTGAACAAGGTACGCGTGGACGACAGAACATCCTACCTGACATTCATGGCCCCCTATGCCCAGGTTAACAAGCTGAACATAAAGGGAGTGGCCAACAAGAACCTTATCACCCAGTTCGACATCAACAGGGATTCGCTCGTTATATGGGTGAACGACCCCAAGCCGCAGCCGGACACCTTCCATCTGAACATAGACTATATGAAGACGGACAGCACCGGAGTGCTGGTAAAGACCAAGGAAAAGATAAAGCTGGTGAAGCCGAAGGAAGGACGGCAGGTTGGAAAGAGTTCACGCAAGGACATCAAGCACGAGGATACCATCGCCGTGTTCAAGACCGTCTCCTCACCCGAGACCTTCGAACAGTACGGCATAGGCATAGAGTTCAACTATCCTCTTGTCACCGAAGCCTTCGACAGCCTGAAGTACGAAGTCACCAATCCACGCCAGAAAACCGAAGCAGGCCATTACAGCGTTGAAAGGGACACACTCGACATACGCAAGGTCCGCATAAGGCATATAGGCAAGATCCTTCCCGGCTATGAATACAAGCTTACCGTGCCCTGGAGGAAATTCAAGGATATCAACGGCCATTACAACGACAGCAGCGTCGTGAAGATAAAGCTCCCCGACGACGAGAAACTGAGTTCCATAAGTCTGAACGTGACAGGTGTGAACGGAACGCGCTACATCGTGGACCTGATGAACGAGAAACGCTCCAGCACACTGCGCAGCTACACCATCGAAAAGGATTGTACCCTGGATTTTCCCTACCTGAAGGAAGGTAAATACTGCTTCAGGATTACCGAGGACAAGAACCGCAACTATATGGTCGATACCGGTGACATTCTGAAGCATATACAGCCCGAAAGCGTACGTTTCTTCAAGCTCAAGGACGGCAATATACTGATTACGCTGCTCTCTTCGGTGGAACTTTCCCAGGATGTCGACATCTCTGCCCTGTTCAAATGACAAAAAGACTGCTCATATGCGCGCTGACCATGCTGTTGTCCGCTGCCACCCTTCCGGCGCAGCAGACTGACTCCACAGTTGCCGTCATCGATACGGTGCAGCTTCTGGAAAGATACAAGGTCATCAACGATTACAGCATGCTTGGTGTGGTCTATGGCGTGAACCTGACAAATCCGAGTTTCAACCCCGTGCGCAACTCCGAGATGTTCATGCTTCCCGTTAACGTGGGCGTTACCTATACGAGATACGGCAAGCTTTTCGGCTATATGCCCTATTTCGGCTTTCAGGCCAGTCTGCTGTACACCCAGGAGGGATACAAGTTCAAGGAGAGCAAGGATGACAGCGAGATCACCGACAATATACTGGGAGCGTACAAGGCCACGATGCAGACTCTGGAGCTTCCGGTGATGGCCCACCTGCATTTCGACTTCTGGAAGATGAAACTTATGGCCAACGTCGGAATATACGGAGGCTACAGGTGGAAGATACACAGGGAGTATAAGGACAACATCCCTCAGGAAACCCGCAAATACAGCGACAGCTTCCATCCCAACGAGAACAGGTGGGACTACGGCATCAAGGGCGGCGCCGGTCTGGCCTTTGTCTTCGATCCGATAGAGATTCATCTGATGTGCTATTACAAATACTCCTGGAGCAATCTTCATCAGCCAAACGTGAATGCACGCACCCTGGAGCACGACGAGATGTCCAAATATTATTACAGATGGACATATCCCACCAACATAGTGGTTCAGCTCGGAGTACACTATCAGCTCACGAAACGTGTGGGCCGTTCGAAGGCATCGCTTCGCAGGGACGCCCGCGAGGAAGTCATCAGGATGCTCAAGCAGGCTGAGGAAAAATCAACGGTTAAGGAAGCGGAAACGACCGCAGAAACGACGGCGGAAACAAATGAAGACAATAACGGCGAAAATAGGTAAGGTCTGCATCGGCGGGGGCAATCCCATTGCCGTACAGACGATGTGCAACACACATACGGCTGACATAGAAGCATCATTCGCCCAATGCGTTAGTATGGCACATGCGGGCGCGGACATTATACGCCTTACCGTCCAGGGCATGGCCGAGGTGGAGGCCATCTCGAAGATTCACGACAAGTTGCGTGCGGAAGGCATAGACACTCCCCTGGTCGCCGACATACATTTCCGCAGTGACGTTGCCCTTGCCGCAGCCAGGGTCGTGGAGAAAGTCAGGGTGAACCCCGGCAATTTCAACCGTTCACATCAAAAGGCCTGCGAAGACTTCAGGAAGCTTATCGCAATATGCAAGGAGTACGGCACTGCCATACGAATTGGAGTCAATCACGGCTCCCTTGGAGCCCGTATCACCGAAACTTACGGCAACAGTCCGGAAGGTATGGCCAAGGCTGCGATGGAATGGGTCGACATGTGCATCGAAGAGGATTTCCATAACGTTGTGATTTCCCTGAAGGCTTCCAACGTTGTGGTAATGGTGGAAGCATACCGCATACTGCACAAAGAGATGGAAAGCCGCGGCATCATCTTCCCTACCCATCTGGGAGTCACGGAAGCGGGAAACGGAGATGCGGCAAGGATAAAATCGGCCGTGGGCATATCCACGCTTCTGTCCGAAGGCATAGGAGACACCATAAGGGTTTCGCTGACCGAGGACCCCGTGAACGAGATTCCTTTCGGCAGGGCAATCTCTGCGTATATGGATAAAGGTGAGGCTGGCCTTCTCGCGATGGACATTTCGCAGTGGGACAAATATCTTGTCAGCGTCAGCTGCCGCTGCGGCAGGGACCTGCTCGACAGGAAGATTGACGACATCGACCTGAACGGTCCCTTCGGACCGGAAAAAGACAAATATCTGAAAGACGAACTGCTTCAGGCCTGCCGCAGAAGATTCTACCGTCCCGAATATGTGGCCTGTCCCGGATGCGGACGCACGATGTTCAGCCTGGAACGCACCTTCGAACAGGTGAAGCAAGCCACGGCCGCTGCGGGAAAAAACGTCTGTATTGCCGTTATGGGCTGTATAGTCAACGGCCCGGGCGAGATGGCCGATGCGGACTACGGATACGTCGGCGAGGGACGCGGACTTGTATCCATATACAAAGGAAAAGAGCCTGTCTTCCGCCACGTCCCTGAGGAACAGGCAATAGACAAGCTCTTATCTCTGATTAAATCAGAATAACTGTCAAAGACTACTTCTTAGCTTCAGCGATAGAAACTTTGCGGAATTCTTTGAGAACTTTCTCGAGTTCGATAGAAGCCTTGCGAGCGCGTGCACCAGCGGTTTTGTTACCGGCAACGGCTTTGTTGGCATCAACTGAGATAGCTGCGAACAGCTCGTCAATCTGTTTAACTAATTTTTTCATTTTAATAATTATTAAAAGGTTTATTTTTTACACCTAACAAAGTTAGGAAAAATTATATAATAACAAAATTTTTGGCCGAAAAAATCATCTAATCACCTGATTATTTCAACTTTGCTATGATGGAACTTACAGATTCCACCTTATCGCCGACCTTTACGCATATCTCTGCGTCGAGGGGAAGGAAGATATCCAGACGGCTTCCGAACTTAATGACTCCGCACTGATCGCCGCCCTCGAACGAATCCCCCACGTGGGCGTAATTCACTATACGGCGGGCGAAGGTACCGGCAATCTGCTTGAACAGTATTTCTGTCCCCGCTCCGGCTCCTGAATAGCCTGAGTCCCCGTATCTTACCGCAGCGCTTGCGTGCTCGTTGAGTTCGGATGATTTGGGAAGGAATGCGAGCAGGTACTTGCCGGGATGATATTTATAGTAGGTAACTATGCCGTCAAAGGGCCAGAAATTGGTATGAACGTTGAAGAAGTTCATATATACCGACACCTGTATGCAGTCCCTCTTGAGATATTCCTTCTCGAACACCTTCTCCACTATTACGACCTTGCCGTCCGCAACGGACGTCACAAGCCCCTCGCCCTCCGGCCTCACCCTCTCGGGGACCCTGAAGAAAAATATGATGAACCAGGTGCACCACAGGAACACTGCTGAAAGAGGAATGGAGATTGCGAGGTTGTTCACATACGTCAGCACCAGCGCCATCGCAACGAGGCAGGCACCGCTTACCGCATATACTGTCCCTCTGCTGTCTTTCTGAATTTTCATAAGGTGGTTATGTATTTGAACAGTGAAAGGTACAACACTCCGATGGGAACGGCGAAAATCGTGGAGTCCAGACGGTCGAGCAGCCCTCCATGTCCGGGTATGATGTTGCCGGAGTCCTTGACTTCATAGTGGCGTTTCCATTGGGACTCGAACAGGTCGCCGTATACGCCCGCCACGTCCATAAGGCCGGCCAGCGCAACCGCATGACCCAATGTAAACTCCTCCAGCCCCGCGTATTGCCAAAGCCCCGTAAAGTACATTACGACGGAAGCAATGATGGCAAGGGCAAAGCCGCCCCAGAAGCCGACCCAGGATTTCTTCGGAGAAATGCTGGGAAACAGTTTGCCGCCTATCTTCTGCCCGAAAGCCATACCGAAAATATAAGCGCCTATGTCCGAGCACCATATTATGATGAAGAAACATATCAGCAGCCAGCCGCTGTACTCCCCGAACTTGTCCATTACGAGAAATATGTTTATACTCATCGGGATGGCTATGTAGAACAATGCGGTATAGACGTTGGCGAACTTGCCGAAATCCCCCTTGTCCTTAACGTACAATGAGTTAATCATAACGGCCATAAGTGGTATTATGGCGAGATAGACGAACTCGGCAGTTATCTGCGGGAAGGCCCTTACGGCCCACAGCAGGGAGAAATAGGAAATGCCGGTAATGATGGTGAGCGTCTGGGACACCTTGTACTCGTCGCCCATAGTCATTTTCATGAATTCGTGCAGCATTACGCCGCAGAACAGGAGCATAACGGCCAGGAAAGAGAATTTGCCGAGCAGAATGCAGCCTACCAGGACAATCAGGTAGACGGCTCCGGAAATGGTTCTTTTACAAAGCGTGTTCATCCTTATCAGTAGTTTTGGGGCCGAATATCGCTTCCATATCATCGGCGAATATAACTTCCTCCTCCAGGAGTTTCTCGGCAAGGGATGTGAAACCGTCACGATTGTCCTCGAGCAACTTCTTCGCACGGTCGTGTACGTCGGATATGATATTCCTGACCTCCTGGTCTATAAGTTCCGCCGTCTTTTCGGAATAAGGCTTTGTGAGCTCATATCCACGTGAACCTGTGGAATCATAGAAACTCAAGTTGCCGACCTTGCCTGACATACCGTAATAGCTTACCATTCCGTATGCCATCTTCGTCAGCCTCTCCAGATCGTTCAGGGCTCCTGACGATATGGTGCCGCTGACCAGTTCCTCGGCCACCCTGCCGCCTATGAGACTGCACATCTCGTCCAGCATCTGTTCCTTGGTCATCAGCACGTGTTCCTCCGGAAGATACCAGGCTGCACCAAGGGCGCTGCCCCTCGGTACGATGGTCACCTTGAACAGAGGATTGGCGTGGGGAAGCAGCCAGCTGACGGTGGCGTGACCGGCCTCGTGATATGCTATGCTCTTCTTTTCCCGGGACGTGATTATCTTGCCTTTCTTCTCCAGACCTCCGATGATGCGGTCAACGGCATCCAGGAAGTCCTGTTTCTCGATGGATTTCTTGTCCCCACGGGCTGCCACAAGGGCCGCTTCATTGCAGACATTGGCGATATCGGCTCCGCTGAAGCCGGGGGTATGCTTTGCCAGGAATTCGAGGTCGAAATCGTCGGAGAGTTTGAGTCCCTTGAGGTGCACCTGGAATATTTCCTTGCGTTCATTCAGGTCGGGAAGATCCACGTGTATCTGTCGGTCGAAACGTCCTGCACGCATAAGGGCCTGGTCCAGTATATCGGCCCTGTTGGTGGCCGCTATTACTATGACTCCGCTGTTGGACGCAAAGCCGTCCATTTCGGTAAGCAGCTGATTCAGAGTGTTCTCACGCTCGTCATTTGAAGAGAAGCCCACGTTCTTGCCCCGGGCTCTTCCGACCGCGTCTATCTCGTCGATGAAGACGATGCAGGGCGCTTTCTCCTTGGCCTGTCTGAACAGGTCGCGTACGCGGGAAGCTCCCACGCCCACGAACATCTCCACGAAATCCGAACCGCTTATGCTGAAGAAAGGCACATTGGCTTCACCGGCAACGGCCTTCGCCAGCATTGTCTTGCCGGTGCCCGGAGGGCCTACGAGCAGCACGCCTTTGGGAATCTTGCCGCCAAGCGAAGTATATTTCTTGGGATTCTTGAGGAAATCAACGACCTCCATAACCTCCTCCTTCGCTCCATACAGGCCGGCCACGTCCTTGAAGGTGACCTTCTGGTCCTTCTTGTCGGCAAGCTTGCCAGTCGTACGTCCGACGGAGAATATCCCACCGGGGCCGCCGGGTCCTCCAGGACCTCCCGCTCCCCTGTTCATCGCCCTGAACATGAACACCCACATCAGAATGAGTATGACGGGGAAAAGGATCCACTCGAGTACGTTGTTCCATACGTGGGTGTTGGTGGTCATGACCACCTTGAACCGCTGATCCTCCGGAAGTTCTTCGTTCAACGCCCCGAAAGCCTCCTCGGGATTGAAGCTCTGGCTGACCAGGAATACGAAGTGGGGGGATTTTCTGGGCAGATTGCCTCCGAAATAACTTGCATAATTGCCAAGCCTGTCAGGCCGGATGGTCACCGAACCTTCGAAGTCGTTGCGCACGAACTCAATCTTCTGCACGTCGCCGGCCTTGATTGCGGTCCTGACTTCGTCCCATTCTATCTTCTGGGGATTGGAGCCTCCCTTGCCCCCTCCCATCATCATCCAGATGATGACTCCGGTGAGTATGATATACAACCAGGAAAGGTTCAGCGTGACCTTCCTGATTACCGGCTTCTTGCCGTTACTTTTCTTCTTTGCCATCTTCGGTATCCTTGAATTCCTTACGCTTTGCATCGGCCCACAAATCCTCCAGACGGTAGAAGTTCCTGTACTCGGTCAGGAAAATGTGAACGACAGCGACACCATAGTCGAGTATCACCCAGAAGCCGTTCTCAGTGCCCTGCTTGCGTGCAGGCTTCATCTTCAGTATCTCTATCATCCTGTCCTCCACGTTGTCGGCAATGGCCCTTACCTGAGTGGTGCTGGAAGCGTTGCAGACCACAAAGTAGTCGGATATGGCAGTTCCAATGGGACGCAAATCCAGAGAAAGGACATCCTGTGCCTTCTTCTCCAGCATCGCGTCGGCTATAACTTTAATTTCTTTTTTAATCATTAATGCCTAATTTTGCTACGCAAAGATAAAAAAAATAATGAAAAATACACCTATATATAATGTCTTGTACAGGGAAAAAGTGACTTCCACGAATTCTGAGCTGCGTTCCATGATGGACAGCCAGGATGATTTCACGGTTCTCTCGGCAGACTTCCAGGAAGCCGGACGCGGTCAGGGCGACCACAGCTGGCATTCCGCTCCAGGGTGTAATCTGACTTTCTCCATATTGAGGAAATACTCCGGCGACAGGAAACTCAGGGCCGGCGACCAGCAGCTTCTGACGATGGCCTCCTCGCTTGCCGTGACGGATTTCCTCTCATCCTACGGTGTAAAGGCGAGCATCAAGAAACCGAACGACATATATGCCGGCGGCGGAAAGATATGCGGAATGCTGATTGAGAACGGCCTCTGTGCCGGCTATATGCAATGGAGCATAATAGGGATGGGAATAAACATCAATGAGACGGATTTTCCGAATGACCTGCCCGATCCGGTTTCGCTGTGCGGCCTTGTACCGGCTGAATATGAACTGAAAAAGTGCCTGAGGGAATTTCTCAAGCACTTCTCCATCCGTTTTGACGCTATTTGGACAGACCCTGAAGGTCTGAGGAGGGACTATGGGGAAAAGCTTATCTGAGAGCCTCCACGGCTGAAGCCGGATCATCCGCACGGAATACTGCCGTTCCGGCCACAATTATATCCACACCGGAGTTCACGAGCAGGGGGGCATTTTGCATATTAACTCCCCCATCGACCTCAATCTCCACGTCAAGTCCCCTGCGTTTAATCTCTGATTTAAGGCATTTTATCCTATCATAAGTGTCTTCTATCAACTTCTGCCCGCCGAAACCTGCAAACACGCTCATAAGCAATATGTAATCGCATTTGTCAAGGTACGGAAAGAGAGCCGTTACAGGGACGTCCGGGTTTATCACAAGTCCGGCCTTGACGCCCGTCTTCCTCAATGCGGCAAGCAGTTCCACCGGTTCCGGGCAGGCTTCCAGATGGAAGGAAACCATACCCACTCCCTTGATTGACGCGAATTTCAACGCATATTTGGCCGGATCCACTATCATAAGGTGAACGTCAAGGGGTTTCGTGGAAGCAGCGGCCACCTTCTCCACTACAGGGAAACCTATGCTGATATTCGGTACGAACACACCGTCCATCACGTCGACGTGAAGAAGGTCGGCGTGTTTGTTGACGAGTTCGACTTCCTTGTCCAAATGAAGGAAGTCCGCTGCAAGCAGTGATGGAGCTACCTTTGCCATAAGGAAAGTTATTATATTGATTCAGTGAGGATTCGCTGGATATCGTTGACGTACTGCTTGAAGAGGCGGTCGGTCGACATAAGGTCGGTGACCGGGTTGCAGGCGTGAAGCACCGTGGCATGGTCGCGGCCGCCGATCTGGTCACCGATGGTGGAAAGTGACGAAGACGTGAGAGAGCGTGACAGGAACATCGCTATCTGGCGTGCCTGAACTGTCTGACGTTTGCGTGAAGGGGAATGAAGCTCCTCGGGAGTAAGGTTGAAATACTGGCATACAGCCTTCTCAACCTTGTCGATGGTCAGTTCCGTGCGGGTGTCATCCACAATCATGTCAGTGATGCGCTGTGCCAGCTCGACCGTTATTTCTTCGTGACCGAACGTAGCATTGGCTATCACTGAAACAAGTGCACCTTCCAGCTCGCGGAAATTGGTCTTGACCCTCGACGCAAGGAACTTGAGCACTTCATCGCTGAAAACCGCACCTTCGCGGGCGGCGCGTGAACGCAGCATCTCGAGCCTTGTGGAGTAATCCGGAGTCAGAAGCTGCACTGAAAGGCCCCATTTCAACCTGCTCAGCAGACGCTGCTCGAAATTCTGCAGTTCCACCTGAGGACGGTCGGAAGTGAAGATGAGCTGCTTGTTGTTCTGATGCAGATGGTTGAATATGTGGAAGAACGCATTCTGCGTACCGGGAGAATACAGTTCCTGGATATCATCTATGATAAGGACATCTATGCGCTGGTAGAATGCCAGGAAGTCGGTGAGCTTGTTCTGGGCGCTGACTGCATTCATATACTGCGTCTTGAAGCGGTTGGCCGGGACGTAGAGAACGACCAGCTCGGGGAACTGTTCCTTGATGCTCAGTCCTATGGCCTGTGCCAGATGGGTCTTGCCGAGACCTGGCCCTCCGAATATGAACAGAGGGTTCAGCGCAGTCTTGCCGGGAGCGGCGGCGATGCTCATACCCGCAGCAATGCCCATCTTGTTGCAGGCGCCCTGCACAAGGTTTGCAAAACTGTATACGGGATTCAGCTGCGGATTGATGGTAACCCTCTGGATGCCGGGATAGACCATAGCTCCGGGACGGTCGGCCGGAGTCGTCGTGGGGACGGAAACCGATCCGTTGGTGGGAGCCACGCTTTCTGCCATCGGTATCTTCACGGGCTGCTGGTCGGCAACTACGGAAACCTGGTAGAACAACTTGGCATCAGCACCGATGACACGACGCAGAGTCTTGCGCAGAAGGTCGAGATAGGTAACCTCTATATATTCACAGAAGAAATGCGAAGGAACCTCCACGGTCAGGGCCGAATCCTGCAGGGAAACAGGCTTTATCGGCTTGAACCAGGTGGCGAACTGCTGTGAATCAAGGATGTTCTCAATGATTCTCAGACAATCGTTCCAAACAACTGTATGCTTCTGTTCTGTCATCGGATGCAAAGGTCCTAAAATTTTGTTTATATTTTTTTAAATTTTCTATTGATATATAATTTTTTTTGACTTAAATTGACTGAAAACAGAGTATTTTTCATTATTTATAAGATACAAAAAATCAGCCACTTAACAAATGTGCTACAATATAAGTGACTGATTTTTATAATATTTAACAATTTAGAATTTCTATAAATTAGCCATACGTTTAACATTTGGGCCAGAGAGCTATCAATGACTAGAATAACGTGATTTTGACGTATTTCTTGGGGTTGTTTTTTATGGCATTGATGAGACTGTCCGCATCACTGAGCACATTTTCCAACGGCCCGTTGAGGTTATCAACAGCGCCGCCTATTTCCTCGAGTGTCGCATTGAGATTCGAAACGGTGCCTTCGATATCGGATGCCGAAAGTTTCCCGGCGACGACCTTGATGTTGTCCAAAGCTATGCCCGCCGTATCGGCGATGGGGCTGAGTTTCTGCGAGAACTCGTTGAGATTGTCGATGAGCATCTCGAGGTCTTCGGACTTGCCGTTAAGGCTTGCCGCCAGTTCACGCGCGGAGGCAAGGGTCCTGTTCAGATGCTCCAGCGACGAGGCGATGTTCTTGCGGTTTTCCTGATTGAGGATCTCGTTGGTCTCGGAAACGGTAACGGCGAGAGAATCCAGCAGGCCCCTGACCTTTATCATCAGAGGGGTTATGTTGCGCGTCAGCAGGGTAATGAAATCCGTATCCGTGCCGGTTACCAGCTCGTAGCCGTCCTTTGCATATTCCTCAGACTGTCCGAATTCTATCTTTATGCCCTTGCCGCCCATCAGGCTGGTGGAATAAAGGTTCATCTTGCTGTCGACGGGAACCCTGAATTTCTTGTCCACAGTACATTCCACAAGGAATATGTCCTCCTTCGTTATATATTCCACCCTGGTTACCCTTCCGGCAATGAAGCCCCTGATCTGAACCGGAGCCGACGGAACCAGCGTCTCAACGTCGGCGAACCTGCCCTTCAGGGTTATCTCGCGGCCGAAGATGTCCGAGCCCCGCAGTATGTTGATGACGACAAAAGTCGCCACAAGCACCAGGATAACGAAAATCCCAATTTTGAATTCCTTCTTGACTGCCATATCGATTTCGCTTATTTGTTCATTGACAGCACGTTCATGCTGTCGTCATAATTCTTTTTGTATACGCGGAAGGCCTGATAGACCCTCTCGGCTATCTGGTCACGTCCTTTTTCGGTACGCAGCAGAGCCAGGTCCTGGTCGTTGGTGATGAAGCCCAACTCGAGCAGTACGGACGGCATCGATGTCTTCCAAAGTACGTAGAAGGCGTGCTGCTGAACTCCCCTTTCCGCTCTCAGAGGTCCGCGGCAGAGTTCCCGTTCGGCAAGTGATGCGAAATAGATGCTCTGCTCGTAGAAGGCGCTCTGCATCAGGGTCATGAAGATGTATGAAGCCTCGTCTTCAGGATCGAAGCCCTGGTACTTTGTGGAATAGTCATCCTCCAGCAGAATCACGGAGTTCTCCCTCTTGCAGACATCCAGATTGCCTCCAACGACGTCACGGTCAGAATTGCTGGATTCGCCCAGGACGTGTACCGAATGGCCGGACACCGATGCGCTCCTGCAGGCATCTATGTGCACGGAAATGAAGAGGTCCGCGTGTTTTGCGTTGGCTATGTCGGCTCTCTGCTGCAGAGGTATGAAAACGTCCGTCTCGCGTGTATAGAAGACTTTCACGCTGTCGCTGTAGCCGGCCTTGATCTTCTCTCCCAGTTTCTTGGCGATGGACAATGCTATGTTCTTCTCATAGGTCTTCCTGTCCCTGCTCACTGCTCCCGGGTCCTTTCCACCGTGACCGGGATCGATCACGACGATATGAAGCGAATGGTCGTCCGCTCCTGCAAGCGGCAGGACCAGCGAGAAGAAAAAGGCGAATGCAACTATTCGTGTTATTATACGCATCTATATACCGTATTTGTTATTAAGTGAAATAATCGTAACTTTGTAGGTTGCAAATTTAGCATTTTTTTTGCATTTCTTACGATTAATGTCGCGTTGGAGAAACATATTTCTTGCGGTGCTTGCAATAATTGCAATATGCGCCGAATTGTCCGCACAACGACGCGACAGGACACGTCCGGGCCGGGGCGGCAAGGAGACCACGGGATTGTACGTGCCAATCTACAAGGACACGGCGGCGAAAGTCATCCCTGACAGCATCCTGGTCAAGCTCGATTCCATAAGGGTGGCGGACTCGCTGCACCGCGCTGATTCGGCCGCTCTGATGGAGGAAAGCACGCTGGAGGCCCCCGCGTTCTCCGTGGCCAAGGACTCCCTCATCGAGAGCTTCGTGGACGGCAGGCAGATGCTCTACTATTACGGCGACGTCAGCGTCACATACGGCGACATGAAGCTTTCGGCGGCCTATATGGAATACGACGTGGATGCCCAGACGGTATATGCAAGGGGCGTGGAGGACCCTGTGACGGGAGAACTTACGGGCAATCCCGTGATGGAGGACGGAAAGGGCAAGTACGAGATGAAGGAACTGCGCTACAATTTCAAGTCCAGGAAAGCCGCCATCAAGAATATGGTGACAAATGACGAACAGGGCATACTTCGCGGCAACAACATCAAGATGATGCCGGACCAGTCCATCAACCTGACCAACGGACGCTATACGGTGTGCGACTGTGAGGAGCCGCATTATTACCTCAAACTCACAGCGGCGAAGGTAATGACCAAACCATCGAGGAACACGGTATTCGGCCCCGCCTGGCCCGTGGTGGAGGACGTGCCGATGTTCCCCATCGTCCTGCCATTCGGATTCATACCCAAGCGTCCGGAGAGGGCGACCGGTCTTCTGATGCCTTCCATAGGCGAGGAGCAGGCCAGGGGCTTCTTCATCAAGGATATGGGTATGTACTTCGTTTTCGGAGACTACATAGACCTCTCGCTCACAGGCACCTACTTCACCCTCGGCTCATGGAGCGTCGACCTGAACAGCCGCTACAAGGTGAACTACAAGTTCAACGGCAATCTTTCCGTGACATATTCCTATGACCAGGTCGGTCAGAAAGGAGAGCCTGATTTCTCCAGCTCCGCCAACTTCGGCGTGAAATGGAGCCATCAGCAGGATTCCAAGGCTCACCCAGGAAGCACGTTCAGCGCCTCGGTCAACTTCTCCAGCCCTTCCAACAGCCGTTACAACTCGCGCAGCGTGACTGAAGCCCTGAACAACCAGACGAGTTCCTCAATATCCTATACCCACAACTGGAACGGTAAGTTCAACCTCAGCGTCAACGCCCTCCACAGCCAGAACTCCAGAGATTCGTCCTATGCATTCACCCTGCCCAACATCACCTTCAGTGTCAGCAAGTTCTATCCCTTCAAGCGCAAGAACCGCGTCGGCAAGGAGAAATTCTACGAAAAATTCTCCCTCTCATACAATACGGCATTCCAGAACAAGGTCAATTTCAAGGCTTCCGATTTCGGCAAGCCCGGATTCACGGAGAAGTTCCAGAACGGAATGCAGCATTCATTCAGCATAGGACTTCCGAATTTCACGCTGTTCAAGTACCTGAACGTCAATCCTTCCGTATCGTACGGAATGAACTGGTTCTTCGACAGCACCGAGAAGTTCTACAACCCCGAGACTGACAAGGTGGAGGACCGCAAGGGCGGACTGTTCAGCACCTTCGGAGCAACGCACAACTACTCGGGAAGCATCTCGATGGACACGCAGATATACGGTCTCTTCAACTTCGGAAAACATCACAAACTGCAGGCGATAAGGCACATAATCAAGCCTTCCGTCAGTTTCAACCTGAGTCCTGACAAAGGGACCTATTTCAACGGCTACAGGACTCTGGAATACACCGATATCAGAGGCGACGTGAAGACGCTTGACTACAACATATATTCCGGCCAGATGTACTCCCCTCCCGGCAAAGGAAGCGCGGCGACAGCCAATATCGTCATAGGCAACAACCTCGAGGCCAAGGTAAGGGACATCAGGGACACTACCGGCACCGGAAGCAAGAAGATAAAACTGCTCGACCAGTTCAACATCAACACCGGATATGACTTCCTCAGGGACTCGTTGAAGATGAACAACGTGGGCATCACGGTCTCCACCAACATATTCGAGAAGCTGGGTATAAGCGGAAACCTGAACTTTGATCCCTACGCCGTGGACGGCAAGGGAAACAGGATAAACAAGTTCAACGTGGCGGCGACCGGCCATCTGCTCAGGCTGACGAATGCGAATCTCTCAATGTCCTATTCATTCAGCGGCAAGGGAACGATAAACGGCAACGACGGCTCCAAGACCAAGAGCGACTCAGGCGGCGGCCACGGATCCTCGATGCCCTCATACACCAGGATATTCTACCATCCCGTCACCGGCGAATACATTCCGGGCGGATGGGTTTACTATATGAATCCGAACTCGCCGTGGTCGGTGAACCTGAGTTATTCGCTGAGTTACTCCAAGAACTACAAATACGAAAAAGATCATCTGAAGACTGTTCACAATATCAACCAGACACTTAACGTAAGCGGTCAGTTCAAGATAACCAACGCATTGTCGATCAATGCCACCACAGGCTTCGATATCCAGGCGCTCAAGCTGACCACGACACAGATAAGCGCAACATATGACCTGCACTGCTTCAACATTTCCTTCTCCTGGGTTCCTACCGGAAAATGGAAAAGCTGGAACTTCCTGATCTGTGCGAATGCCGCCGCACTTTCCGACCTGCTGCGTTTCCGCAAGAGCAACAGTTTCTGGGATAATTAGAAGCTGTTTTGAATTATTTTATTATATTTGCACCGCATTCCGGTCGGAATGCCTCATAATCATAGGCGTTTTGCCTATACTATACAATCAATATGCATAACATTCTCGAACTTAAATCGATGGGGGCCGAGGCGCTTGCCGCTATGGCCAAAGAGTTGAAAATCAAGAACTACAAGAAGCTGGACGAACAGGATCTGATATATGCGATCGTGGATGCGGAGGCTATCGTAACGTCAAAGCAGGCACCAGAACCCAAGCCCAAACGTACCAGAATCAAGGTAAACAACAATAAGGAAAAAGCCGAAGTCACGGCAAGTACCGAGGAAGTCAGGACGGAAAAGGGCAAGCCCGAGCAGAAGCAGCAACCAAAAGCCCGCAGGCAGCAGAAGGAGCCCCGTCAGAACTCTCAGGCTCAGATTCAGCCTCAGAAAAATAACGAACAGGCAGCAGACGCCAAGCCGGAAATACAGCCTGAAAAACAGGCCGAAAAGGCACAGAATACGGAAAAACAGCCCAAGCAGGGCAGAAAACCCGGGCGTCCCGGCA
>JAKSKP010000059.1 GCA_024401635.1 Bacteroidales bacterium | reverse complement strand
GCATAGTCCGGCGGAGGTACCTGGCAATGGAACATCCATCCCGGCAGACCGCTGTACCACCATATCGCAGCCCCGAATATCATAAAGAACATCGACAGTCCGCGCAGGCAGTCGATGGCCGTCACCCTTTTTCCCGTGCCGTTCCCGGTATTTCCCATAATGCTATTGTTTTTTCCAGTATTCCTCTATCTCCTCGAGTGTCTTTCCTGTGGTCTCGGGCACTTTCTTCCACATAATGTACATATACGGCAGGCACATAAACGCGAACAGGAAGAAGGTTCCCGCCGGGGTGATGGTGCTCATACACCAGGGCGTGAACTGGCCGATAAGGTAAGTGCCCACCCAAAGCACCAGCCCGGCGATGCTCATCGCTATGCCGCGCACCCTGTTCGGGTACATTTCGCTCAGGAGGACGAATACTACGGCGCTGATGCTGATTGCCTGGCAGAAGATGTACAGCAGGAAGAAGGTCAGCAGAAGCACTCCTCCAGCCCCACAGGCGAATATGCAACCTATCGCAACAAGGCAGATAATCATTCCCGAAACACCGAAATAGATGAGCCTCTTGCGTCCCACCCTGTCTATGATGAACACGGCGAGGATAGTGGTAAGCATATTCACAAGGCCTACAAGCACTGTGGCGAAGGACGAGTCTTTCGCGGCGAGACCCGCGTCGGCGAATATGTCGGGACCGTAGTAAAGCACGGCGTTGACTCCCATAAACTGCCCGAGAATGGCAATGGCCGAGCCTATGAGTATGGCCTTGACTATGCCCTTTTCCCGCAGGGCGCTCCATTCGGACTTCACCTCCCCGGCAATGGAAGCCATCGTGAGACGGAGTTCCTCGGCAGCTCCCTCGTCCGTGGCTTTCAGGCGGCGGAAAATGCCCAGGGCCTTGTCGTTGTGTCCCTTGACTATCAGCCACTTGGGACTTTCGGGGATGAAGAAAAGTATGAACAGGAACAGCAGCGTGATTATGGACTCGCTGCCCAGCATACCCCTCCAGAGCTCGTCGTTCAGCACCCATTTGAAGAAATCGCTCTCAAAATGTATGGTATCGGCGTTTTTCAGTATCAGGAAGTTTATCAGATAGGCCAGCACTATTCCGAGGGTTATGGCCAGCTGGTAGAGGGCCACCATCGTGCCGCGTATCTTCGCCGGCGAAATCTCCGAAATGTAGATGGGGGAGACTATAGAGACGATACCGATTCCCACGCCGCCGATGATCCTGTATGCCACAAGGTCGTTCATCCCTATGCACAGGCAGCATCCTATGGCTGAAACGCTGAAGAGTACGGCCGCGATGATCATCGATTTCTTTCTTCCGATGAAGTCGCTGAGCAGTCCAGCCACCGCCGCTCCGAAGATGGTCCCGACCAGGGCGCAGCCCACGTACCACCCTTTTGCCATTTCGCTCAGGCCGAACTGCGTCGTGACATCGGCTGTCGTTCCTGAAATCACGGCGGTGTCATAGCCGAAAAGTATTCCGCCCAACGCGGCGACTACGGAGAGGAATATGACGTAGGAGATGTTGGATTTGTATTCCATATTTCAAAACGGGTTTTTACTTGATGTCGAAATAATCCTTGTATCTGTCATACAGGTGTCCTGCCTGCAGGTAGGCGCTCTGCGGACTCATAAAGTGGCTGAATTCGAAGGTGATGGCCTTGTCGTACCCGCACCTTGCCGCGGCTTCCAGTTTCATACGCAGCTTGTCGAACTTGATGGGCAGGAAGTTTATCGGCATATCGCGGTCGAAACTTTCCGCGTTGGTCCAGCACTGCATTCCGTATTTATCGGCGAGCTTCTTGTTCACGCTGAAGAATGCGTCCAGTTCGTCATAATCGATATGTCCGTCCTGGAATGCACAGGCGTCCACCACGTCGTGTATCCCGTCGAAAATCTCGTTCCATTCCTGTTCGTGCTTCTGCACCGAAACACCCTTCTTGCTCTTGAGGTTGGTGCCCATAATGGCTTTCTTTCCGTCAATCCAGGGTGATATGAATGTGGGAAGGCCTCCGGACACATCCTTGCACATCCGGCCCATTTCGTGGAAGGCGCCGATGGCACCTTTGGTGTTGCGGCTTATCTCTGTGCTGATGTACCAGCCCTGGAAACTCTTGTGGTGGCCGTAAGCCTGCCATACCTCGTCGATTACGAACTTGTTGTACTCCAACTCCCAGCTCATATCGCGGGTGTCCCAGTAGTGTCCGGTGTCATAAAGACCGAAATAGAATTTCATATCGTATTTGTCGGCAAGGCTCAGGAACAGCTCCACAAGGTCGATGGAAGGCATATAGCAGCCTTTCTTGAGCAGGTACTTGCTCGGCCAGGTGATGAACTTGCGGTAGCCGCTGCGTATCATTATGACCGTGTCGATACCTATGGCTTTCATATTCAGGAAGTCTTTCTCCCATTCCACGGGCCCCCAGTTCTGATGCGGGATGTCGTGTGAAATTTCATCGAGGAAGGTTCCCGTGATGCGCAGTCCCGCTCCTTTGGGCACTATGAGGTAAGAGTCTTCTTCGTAGGTCGGGCTTGCAGGGTTCTCGACGTTGCCGTCAGCCCAGGGACCGCGTCTGCAGCTTTCGAGAAGCGGAGCTGCCGCAATGGCCGCCGTAGCCGTGGCGGCCGTCTTCAAAAATGTTCTTCTGTCTGTCATAATATCGTTTTTTTTATTTTATTTCGCGTTCGGGCAGTTCCCAGCCCGTGATTGTGGAAATGTAAGGAATCATACAGCAGGCGACTTTCCTGTGTCCCTTGTAGTTCGGGTGCCACGAAGCACCGAGGTCATCAGTGTCATTGTGTGCCTTGCCGTGCACTGCCGTCCAGTAAACATTGCCGTCTCCCGTGCCCTTGACGGCATCCCTTACGTAGTCGGCCAGCAGGTCGCTCGCCTTGGATGCCACGAACAGGACGGGAACGTCCGCCCCGTAGTTGGAGCGTATCCGGGCAAGCAGCCTGTCCGTGCCCTTGCTCCACTCCTTGAATTCGGGATGTTTTCCGCAGCTGAAATCGTTGGTCCCGAGATAGACCACGACAATGTCCGGCGCCCATCCTGTGTCGGTCCAGCGCCCTGTATTGCCGTTATTCCTGCCGTGACCTGTTTCATCCGTATTCCTACCGTTCCAGGCCAGATTGTTTCCGGCCTCGTCGAAGGTATTGGCATATCTGTCCGTCATCGTGGGGCCTTCCGCTCCGTCATAATTGCGTACGAGTCCGCGGCCTGAATGGCTTATGGTCCGTATCCCTGCGTCGAAAAGCCTTCCAATTATTGCTGCGTATGTCAGATTGCAGTTCTCTTCGCCAGGGCGGAAAGGCTGGTCACGGTTTATCGCTTCGGTGCCATAGCCGCAGGTGTAGGAGTCTCCGATGAATTCGATATGTCTCGAGAACGGATCCGCGGCCTGGTTGAAACAGCCGTCGGTAATGAATTTCTCAATGGTCAGGCATCCCTGTTCGCCCTCGGTCCTTTTCTGGAGTATGACGCTGTGGCGGCCCTGCTCCAGCCCCTCCGCGATTGTTATCGAGCCCTCTCCCTTGAAACGGAGTACGGTGTCCTGTTTCTCGCTCTGCGGTTTGTCGGTCCACAGGTTGAACCAGTCGCATTTGCTGTCCTTGCAGACCATCTCCAGCCTTGTTCCGGTAAAATCAACCCTGATTATCGTCCCGCTCCAGTCGAA
>JAKSKP010000058.1 GCA_024401635.1 Bacteroidales bacterium | reverse complement strand
TTCACGTCGGCATACTTGGAATATCCGTTCTTGTCCTGATATGACACATAGGCCTTGGTAATCCTGTTCAAATCTCTCTCCGCGTCATTGTGCCATACGCCGCAATACTGGTAGCCCCAGAGTGCGTTGGCTGGATATCCCTGCTTGTAGCCGAAAATCATTATGCCGCCCTTGGACATTGTCGGAACATATTCGTTGCCTATACCAAGGTCGGTCACAATGGAATTGTCGTGGCTTATGGTGAAGTTCGTCTCCCAGGAGAAACGCGGCTTCACTATATTGTGGGATGTAATGCTGTATTCGAATCCGTATCCTCTGGTGGAGCCCGCGTTGGCGAAACGTGAGGAGAAGCCCGTGGTCTGCGAATTCTGGAGAGTCAGCAGAAGTCCCGAAGTATTAGACATATACGCTTCGGCAGTCATAGTGATTCTGTCGTGGAGCAGACCCAGGTCAATACCGACATTGTATGAATCAGTCATCTCCCAGGTCAGTCTCTCGTTGTCCAGACGGGCGGGATAATATGAAAGCTGCTGGTTTTCACCGAACATCCAACTGCTCACACCACTTGTAAGGACAGCCTGTGAAACGTAGCTGGCAACGGCGTCATTTCCGCTGCGACCTGCGCTCAGACGCAAGGACAGGGCCGTTCCCTTGGCTTTCGCCATATTCATAAACTCCTCGTTGCTGAGTGTCCACTTGACGGCCGCGGCGGGGAAGAATGCCCATTTGTGTCCTTCAGCAAACATTGACGAGCCGTCCGCACGTCCCGTGAAGGTGACGTAATAACGGGATTTATAGGAATAATTGGCCCTGGCAATTACAGACATCCTCCTGATGTCGGATGTCTTGGAATTGTCGGTAAGATTGCGCTTGTCCACAATGCCTGAAAGATTGTAAGGTCCGACATTGTCATCCAGGTAGCCGATACCTTTAATATATTTGTAATCCTCCACGCTTCTCTGAGCCGTAAAGCCTGCCATTATGTTAAGGTCGTGAGCTTTGTTGTAATTTTTCTTGAAGGTGAGAGTGGTCTCACTCAGATATGTCTTGCGCTTCGTGTTCGTCCAGGAAGCCGTGCCTCCTATCGTCCTGTAAGTTGCGACAGGCATCGATGAAGGAGAATAATAGTAATTCTCGGCGTCGGTCATAGTAGCGGAGAAGGTACTCTTCAGGGTAAGGCACTGCAAGGGCTTTATCTCTATCCACGGAGTGGCATTGACATAGTTGGCCTTGCGGTAGTTGGTTTCATTCATCGCCTGCAGATACGGGCTGTCATAAACCGATGCACCGCTGCCCGAATTGTCGGAATACTTGTTCCACTTGTCCGTAGGACCCAGCAGCGGACTCAGGGAGCAGGCGGAATATGCACTCTGACCGTTTATATTTATCTTGTTCAGATTGTTGTGGCGGAAAGTGTAATTGAGTCTCAGACCTGCCGTCAGCCATTTGAAGAACTTGTAATCGGCCTTCAGCAAGGAGGTCACCCTCTGCATATCCGAACCTATGATGATACCCTGGTTGTTGTCATAGCCTATGGAGAAGTACATATGCGACTTGGAATCGCCACGGTTTACGGCGAACTTGTATCCCTGCTGCACGCCGTTACGTGTGAGCGTCCGCTGCCAGTTGGTGCCCTCGCCGTAGATTTCAGGGTTGGCGAACGGATATGAACCCGTCTCAAGAGGCTTTGTAGGGCCTGTTGCCGAGCTGACGTTCTTTATGTACGTGAGGTCGTTGCGCCACTGTGCGAACTCTGTTCCGTTCATAATGTCAAGCTCCTTGAGCAGTTGGGACACACCCACGTTGGCCGTGAAGCTGATATTGAGCCTGGTGCGCTCCTGTCCGCGCGTGGTCACGAGTATGACACCGTTCGAGCCTCTTGCACCATAGATGGCGGTGGATGAAGCGTCCTTCAGCACGGATATGCTCTTGATATCGTCAGGGTTGATGTCGGAGAAACTCTCCACCGCATCCACCACGCCGTCCACGACTATCAGAGGGTCATTGCTGGCACTGATGGAACGCGTACCGCGGATTCGGATGGAAGAGCCTTCGCCAGGTTCACCGCCCGCGCTCTGTATATCCATACCGGCCACACGGCCCTGAAGGGCCTGATCCACGGATATGGCAGCGGGATTGGCGATATCTTCCATATTCACCACTCCCACGGAGCCGGTAAGATCTTCCTTCTTGACAGCGCCGTAACCTATGACCACCGTTTCCTGGAGCATCTTGGAATCGGAACGAAGCACCACGTTAATCGGATTCTTGCTCTCCACCTTCCTGGTTTCCTGCACATAGCCTATGCAGGAGAAGATCAGGACGTCATCCACCTTTACATTGATGCTGTACTTGCCGTCCATATCCGCGATGGCACCGTCTTTGGTGCCTGATATCATCACGGACGCGCCTATTACGGGAAGGCCGTCATCGCCGACAACCTGTCCGGTAATCTTTATCGTGCCCTGTGCAAAACCGGAAATGCCGCACAGAAGCAACAAAAATAGAATCAAATGCTTTCTCATATCCTACTCCTCACAGTTAAAAGTGAAACGAAGGGGAGCCATCTCCAAACCGGACACATTGCCCATCACGCCTTCCGAAACGAAGATGAAGTCCTTGCGTGAAGGGAAGCTGTCCTGCCCGAATCTGGCGAACACGCACTCTGAAAAACCATATACCGGCCAATAATACTGATAGATGGCCCAGGGGGTGGAATTCTCCCATTCAGCACGGCTCACCACCACCCAGCGTGCCTTGCCGTCCCTGGCGACCGTTTCTTCGAGTATCGTATTCTTTCCGTTCTTGTAGATGCTGTTCTTGCCCGGAATCCTGCCACACACGAAATTGTATCCCGCAGCGTTGAGGGTTACGAAGGGCTCGGTGACATCACCGCTGACATAAATGTCCAGATTGCCGAACAAGGCATCGTCCAGAGCCGTAGTGACCGCACCGGAAACGACGGCCTTGCCGCATTTGTGCCCCCACTGGGCGCAGTTGGCAACAAGCCACTCGCCTGCGCTCACCCCTTCTATGACATAATCCGCGCAAAGATAGATGACATCGGGTTTATATGCCTGTACAGCCTTGGTTATATCATCTGCCGACAGCCGGCTGTCCATCCCGTCCAGAAAAAGAAAGCTCTTCTGCACCCCCGTCTGCTGGTCAGCGGGAAATTCGGCCTGAATGTCACGCGGGAGAAATATCTCCTTTTCCGTGACACAGCCTGCGAGGACTCCGGCAAGGGCAACTGTTCCTAATAATCCTTTTAAAGTCTTCATAACAAATTATTTTTGAATTATCGGGCATTCACCTTCGAAAATCTCTCCCCATTCGGGAGTGAAAGTAAGATATATCGTGGCCTCGCGGATGGCATCCCACTTCGTAACGTCGAAGGCGATGCTGCGCCCGTCGTAGCCCCAGGAAATATTGCTTATCCATTCCACGTCACTCCTGAAAGACAGTCGCGATCTCTCGCTGTCAGAGAAATTGCTGTTGACAGGGACGCTGAAACGGCCTCCGCGCAAAGGAACCTCCCCCACCTCGGGGCAGTAGAAGAAAGGAGCAATTCCACGCTGCTTGACAAGCAGGGTATCCGCCTGCGCGCCGTCCACGGTCCGGACAAGCACCTTGCCCAGACGGTTGAAACAGTTCTTGCCGAGATATGACGTGTTGGCTCCATACCTGACCAGAATCGTACATTGATCCTTGTGCATATCTCCGTCCACCTTAATCCAATCGGACAGGGAAGCGGCCGTCCATACTCCCGTAGTGGTGACCAGCACGGGAAAATCCCCCGCTTCGGCCGATACGGTTCTCTCTCCGAGCACCTTGCCGGAAGTCTTCAGGACCTCCTTCGTGCAGGCGGACAGCAGGACAGAAGCAAGAATGACAACAAATATAAATGTTCTTGTTTTCATATTTTCACCCTCCTAATCGAAATGAACCGGTTCCTCTTCGAAATCGCTTCCTGAATAATCGTGCTCCTCAGCCGACACCTCCGCATCCACGACAGTCTCCTTGCAAAGTGCAATGTGTATGGGCTGGGCTGACTTTATGGCGGCCATAACGGATTCATCGCTGCTGTTTGCCGTGACGAAAATCTC
>JAKSKP010000057.1 GCA_024401635.1 Bacteroidales bacterium | reverse complement strand
GAACGGTCCCAGAGAGGGTTCTTGCAGGCATAGTCCAGCGCACGCAGGTCACGCAGGAACATCCATTTGAAAAAATAGTCGTCCTTCGTTTCCGGCACTCTGCTGGAGTACTTGTAGTATTCCCCTCCTTTCTTGAACAGCGCGGCATAATAGTCCTTTTCCTGACAGTTTTCCACGCCGAGAGCGTTCACGTCTATGCATATCGCCCCGTCCGGGGTGAATTTCGCGTATGCGCAGGCATCCGACAGGCTGGAAGCGACGTGCCAGTCGCTCATCGCGCTGTGCAGCACCACTATGATGGGAAGACTGCCTGGAGTCGCATTCACAGGCTCGGCGAGAATGAGCCTCGCGGGCTTGGGGCCAACGCAGTTGATGGTGACGTCCCAGGCCGCAACCTTATTCTTGAACTTTGCAGGCACGTCGAGTTCCTTTTCCTCCGCCTTCACCTTCATCTTGCGCATAGTCTTTATCTCGTTCTTCCACCATTTCATAAGGTCCGCCGGCTCTTCATATCCTGGCTGCAGGCTCCAGGGGTCCACGACAAATCCTATACGCTTGATGTCCCTGCCGTCATCAGGATTTGCCACCTCCACATAATAGGAACCTGCGGGAAGAGAGTTGTTCTCGAAGATGACAGAGGTTCCTATCTGGAGATAGGTCCTGATTTTGACCAGCGGCTTTATTTCAACGCCGTTGCCTATGAGCTTGATGTCATATTCGATGTCCGGAACCTCCGAAACTATGGTCTTCACCTGTACGGTCTCGCCGAGGCGGTAGAAGCCGTCATTGGAGTTTATCTTGAATTGGAGAACGTCGCCTATGCCCTTGGCCTGCAGCGAGCAGGCCAGGACAAGGGCTGTCAAAGTTGCTGTCAGTGTCTTTATCCGCATATCCTGTCTCTACTTGTTGTATCTTACTCCTATATAATTGATTGCCGATGAACGGCCGCTGCTTATCGTTCCTTCATCGTATGAAGTGGCGTTGCCTGCGCACAAACGTGCAGGGTCGGGCATCATACGGACAAGCACCTTGTCAAGTCCGAGTGTCTCCTGAGGCAGGTTCACCGTAATGTACTTGTGCCCGGGGAACTGCCATACGTCACGTTTTGACATACTCGGGAAATCTGGAATGGAATAGGTCCTGACATCATTCCACGTCTGGCCATCCTCACTCCACTGCATCACCCAGTAGCGCGGCGCGCCGGGGCCGTTGGTGTCATTGCAGACTCCCAGCTGTATGCTGAGCGGGTAATTCGCGGACGTAAGCCCGGTGGTCGGGAATTCTATGGTCCAGTATTTGGTCTTGCTGTTCCACCCTGATGCTCTCCAGGCTCCGCCGTTGGTCATATACAGACAGCCAGATGTCTGGACAGTGGCCATCCAGGCTTCATCCCAGATGGCGTTGTTGCCGTTTGCATCATATACGCCGTTGCCCAGAAGGTTGTACTTCTTATCGATCTGGCCGCCGAAAGTGTAGGGACCGAGATGGGTGAAGTCATTGTACGTAGCCAGGGAATCCACACCGACTTTGCTTTCAGAGTTGGTGATATAGAATTTGTAAGGCAGGGTCATGGGATCCTGAACCTCGGGATATGTCGCATATAACATCTTTGACGGGCCGTCAAAGTTCTTTATCATATGTTCCCCTTCTATATTAAGGTAGCGCCATTCGCACAGTAGAGCGGAGAAGCTGTCTTCAATACTTTCCGCCAGGTCAATATCCTCCCTTGAGAAAGGACGTATCTGATAGCGTCCTATGGGGCCTATGCCTGTGATGTATTCCAGCAGGCGGCCTTCGGTCTGAAGCTCAGTCTGTTTCTTCTTGTCCCATTCGTAGTTGTCGCAGTATTCGTGTACAAGCACGCCTGTAATGTCACCGCTGCCCTGAGGCATAATCTGACCGTCACGGGCGAAATCGCAGGCAGTATTGACCAGCATATACATATCGTTGCCCTCCTTGTCCCTTATCACCGTGGGAACGACGTTCACCATAGTGACATAACGGGTGTCCAACGGAGTGAACGGGCCCTTGCGTATGGGGATTTCCACGTCCTTGACGGTTATGAGGGTATTGATGTCGTCATCCGTGAGTTCAGATATGGACTTTTCTCTGGGCTCCACCTTTTCGCCTGCGTGTGATTCCACTGCGGCGGTGAGAGCCGCGCCTGATATTTCAAAAACCTCGGGATCGTCCGTATGTGCAACCTGCAGGCCGTACGTATCTATCGTGATTCTGTCGTAAAGGTCCGTCAGCATAGTGGCGTCCTCCTTGAAAATCACCTTAATGCCCGACGTGCCGTCTTCCGTCTGCAGGTATATCACGCGGGAACTCATATCCGTATCCTGAACGTTCACGGAAGTATTGCGGTTGGGGCCGCCGTTGCCGTGGGCATTGTCATTGATCACGACACCGCTGACCGCTATATGTTCCTCAACGGTTTCAGTCCTGTGCTTGTAGAAAATACCCTTGAACGTAGGGATGTCCACCTTCTGCACTGAACCGCCCTCGGGGTACTGAGCCACATAGATGACGCCCAGCACAACACCTTCCGACAGGATGTTTATCTCTGCGTGACGGGTGAGATCGGCGGAAGTGTTTTCATCCACTCCGAAGACGATGAAGTTGTTCTGCTTGACGGGAGAGCTTATCCAACCGGTAACCCCTTCCTCCTTATAGACCACCTTGTAGGTCAGGTCCTCGGGATTGATGAGGGTGAGAACCTTGCTGTAAAGATACCCGCCTTCAGCAGGTGCGGAAATGCACTTGTCCTCTACGCTGAGGCCGCCTCCGAGCAGGCCGTCCTGCGTAATGGAGATTGTCTGCGTGTTGGAACCGCGTCTGAGGGTGACGATGCACTCCCTGATTATGCTGCGGTTGATGTCATAGTCCAGACCCAGCATAACGTCACCGCTGAGGGTAACCGTCTTTGCCTGGGGAGCATCCTTGAAATGCAGCCAGACACAATCATCAGGTATGGCGGCAGTGAACTCTCCGTTCGCGAAAATCTTGAAGTCGTGGGAACCTGCGGCATAATCGGTTGCAAATACAGGTTCCTCGCATCCCACCTCGTCCAGAGGTCTGATCTCGGCTTCCGGCTCGCAGGCGCAGAGCATTGCCACCGCCAGGGAGACCGGAACTAAAAATTTCAATATACTGTTTTTCATATCAAATCTGCGTATTCGTTGTTGTCAAGTTGGTTTCCGCTGTATGTAACCTGTTCGGCGGGAATCGGCCAGAAACGGTGGCAGGGACGGATGAAGTCCTGGATATAGGTGCCTTCATTGTAGGCCACGGTCCTTTCATACCATATTCCCCAACGCACAAGGTCGAACTTGCGCTGGTATTCGCCGAAGAGCTCACGGGCCCTTTCACAGCGTATCTCCTCCATAAGACCTTCGGCGCCGCTGCCCATAGAGGAAGGGCTCAGGGCGGAAAGACCGGCCCTGGTACGGGTGAGGTTCATATAGTCGCAGGCCTTCTGCTGGTCGCCTTTCTCCATATATACTTCGGCAAGCATAAGCAGGGCGTCGGCGAAACGGAACAGCTTGTAGTTGTTGTCATCCTTTTCGTCATACATTCCGTATGCCCAGAATTTGTTGCCGAGCCAGGGCTTCAAAGGAAGATTGCCGTTGTGGCTCTGGGTGAACCACATCACCTGCCTCTTCGTATAGAGCGTGTCCTTGGGCTCATAGCCTATCCACGCCCACGCGAGATTGCCGGAGCCCTGGGCGGGAGTGGTTGTCAACTTGCCGCTGGCATCATAGGAACTGTACTCTCCTGCACGCTTGTCACCGCTGTTGAAGGGCATCAGCGCCGAATAGTAGTACTTGTTCACATAGCAACCACCGCTTACACGGGCAAGACCTCCGAGTTCGGGAATACGTATACCATTATATATATCGCCCGTTATCCTCTCCGTCTCCTCTTCTTCGTGAACGGTTGAAGCACCCTGGAATTTCTCCCTCCTGGGCATAGTGTATGAGGCGATAAGACCGGAAGTCTGGTTGCCGTAGGCATTGACCTGGTTGTTTATCTCGAAGATGGACTCCTTCGTGAACTTCTTGCAGAAAGGAACGTCGGAAAGAGGATAGCGCACACCGAAATCCTCACCATTCGCGAAGGGGGCGCCCTGGTTGTAAATGTTTTCGAGAGCCAGAAGGAATTCCTTGGCTCCGTCCCAGTCCTTGTTCCACATACACATCTTGCCTCCGAG
>JAKSKP010000056.1 GCA_024401635.1 Bacteroidales bacterium | reverse complement strand
GCAGGAGCGCCAGCACCACTATGATGAGAAGCCTCTTGCAGTCCACGCAGTCGCGTACGTGCGAACCTTTTTTCGTGGTCGTGCTGGGCACGAACATAAAGGTCTCGAACGCATCGAAGGTGCTGTGCAGCCAGGGGAACTTGCCGCCCTCGCTGAAGGTGGGCTTCACTTTGTTTACGATATCAAGAAGTTTGTTTTTCATATTCAGTCCTCCTTATACCATTTCTTTCAACATGAGATTGATGCCGTCCTCGATGGCCGCCTGCCACTCGATCTTGGAAGGGCAGACGAACTCGCAGGTTGCAAGATCCTCGGGGAGAACCTCATATATGCCGTATTTCTCCATCTTCTCGATGTCGCCGGCCATGCAGGCCTTGCAGAGATAAACGGGGAAGATGTGCATCGGCAGGACGTCGGAATACACGTTGTTGAACATAAAGGCGCGCACGCCTCCGTGAACGTTCGTGTCCATCTTGTAGAGCTTCTTGGGGCAGAGCCAGCTGAAATAGGCGCGTGAAGAGCTGAACTGTTTGCTGCGTATGGGGTTGGCCCAACCGAACATCTCGTTGTAGTCGCCCTCCAACAGGCAGGTGAACTGGTTGTCGAAGAAGCCGAGGAATCCGTCCTCGCCTATGCTTGTGCCGCCCAGGGCGTCGCCGCTGATGAAACGGGTGTCCTTCTTCCAGGCCCACAGCAGATTGCCGAGCTCCTTGACGGCCATTCCGGCTATGCCTTTCACATAACCCGTACCGGGAAGGTCGGGGCCTGTAAGGGCTACAAGGCGCGTAAGGTCAAGCCTGCCGGTCTCCAGCAGTTTGCCAATCGCGGAGAGCATAAGGGGAGATACGGTCCACACCGTCTCGCCCTTGAGTATGGGGTCGATGTTGTGGATCTGTATGCCCACGTTGCCTGCGGGGTGTTTTCCCTCGAACCTGTGCAGCTCCACGTTCCTGAAGCCCGCCATCTTGCTTTCGCCGCAGATGCTCAGGTGCACCGTGGCTCCGCTTACCTTCTTGATGGCGTCGATGCCGGTCTGAACGTAATCCCACTGCCCGTCAAGCACATATTCGGTGTCGGCGGCGTTGGGAGCGGTGTTGAAACCGGAAATGAATACGGCCTTGGGCGTGATGTCGGGATTGGCGACGATACCGTAAGGCCTCTGGATGATTGAAGCCCACAGACCGCTGCGCAGCAGCAGGCTTTTCACTTGCTCGGCAGACAGATCGGCAACTTTTGCCTTGCCGAAGTCCTCGAATTGCTGTTCCTTGTCGGCCTTGACGGTGACAGCCAGCAGCTTGCGCTTGTCTCCACGCACAACCTGCGCCACTGTGCCGCTTACCGGGCTGGTGAACAGAATGTCAGGATGCATCTTGTCTGCGAAAAGGGGAGAACCGGCTTTGACAGCATCGCCTTCCTTGACCAGAAGCCTCGGTACAAGTCCCTTGAAATCAGTGGGCTTGAGGGCTACTATGTCAGGCCTGATCTCCGAGATGACCCTCTTCTGCGCCTCGCCTTTCAGCGGCAGGTTCAGGCCTTTTCTGAGTTTGATGGTTTTTGACATATAAAATTAATTGTTTGGATTTGCTCAAATAGCACGCGAATATACGAAAAAAATGGCTAATTTCGCAGAACCGGATACGGATTCTTATGGATGAAAATGTCAGCAGAATATTCGAGGGGTTGAATCCTGAACAGACAAAGGCGGTTGCCGCAACGGATGGCCCCGTACTCGTGGTTGCGGGAGCCGGGTCAGGCAAGACCAGGGTGCTTACCTGCCGCATAGCCAACATACTTGCGCAAGGTGTTGAGGCCCAGGAGGTACTTGCCCTGACGTTCACCAAGAAGGCTGCCGCGCAGATGAAGGAGAGGGTGGCTTCGATGGTGGACTGGCGCACGGCCAGGGGCGTTGTGATGGGCACTTTCCACAGCGTGTTCATACGTTTCCTGCGCGATTACGCCCAGTTCCTCGGTTATCCCCGGGAATTCACGATATATGACCAGTCGGATTCCATTTCGCTGGTCAAGACCTGTCTGAAAGAGCTTAATCTGGACGACAAAACCTACAAACCCAAATCTGTCCTGTCCAGGATTTCCGAAGCGAAGAACTCTCTGGTGTCCCCCGCGGCGTATCTGGCGAATTCCGCTGCCGTCGAGCACGACAGGAATGCCAAGATGCCGAGACTCGCCGAGGTCTACGACCTGTACTGGCGGAAATGCCGGGCTGCAGGCGTGATGGACTTCGATGACATACTCTTCGAAATGAACATCCTGCTGAGGGACAACAGGCAGGCTCTCGAGGAGATATCCTCGCGTTTCCGCTATATACTGGTTGACGAGTATCAGGACACGAACAGGGCCCAGTACATAATATTGCGCAAACTTGCCGAACCCCACCGAAACATATGTGTAGTGGGTGACGATTCCCAGTCCATATATGCCTTCCGCGGTGCCAGAATAGAGAATATACTGAATTTCCAGAAAGACTACGCCGACTGCCGCATTTTCCGCCTGGAGCAGAATTACCGCAGCACGAAGACCATCGTGGACGCTGCCAATTCGATAATAGCGCACAATGAGGGCAGGATTCCGAAGACCTGCTATTCGAAAGGGGATGAGGGCGAGCAGATAAGGCTGATCAGAGCCTATACCGAGCAGGAGGAGGCGATGCTGGTGGTGTCGGCCATATCGGATACAATACGTCGCGATGCCGCCCAGTACAACGATTTCGCTGTGCTGTACAGGACAAATGCCCAGTCCCGTGCCGTGGAGGAGGCGCTCAGACGCCGTAACATTCCCTATGTGATATATTCGGGCAATTCCTTCTTCGAGAGGGCCGAGGTCAAGGACCTTATGGCCTATTTCAAGCTGGTTGTGAATCCCGCCGATGACGAGTCGTTCAAGAGGGTGGTGAACAAGCCGGCAAGGGGGATAGGGGATACTTCGCTTGCCGCCCTGATGGCAGCGGCCTATGACAGGCATCTGCCGCTTGTGAAGGCGGTCTATGAGAGTGACCTGGAAAGTTTCGGACTGAAGAATGCGGCCCTTGCAAAAATGAGGTCCTTCGCCGATATGATAATGAGATTCAACGCGAGGACTGCGGGTGAGGATGCCTACAGGCTTGCTATGGACATCTCCGTGGACAGCGGCATATGGACCTTCTACAGGAGCGATACCAGCGTGGAGGGACAGGCGAGGTTCGCTAATGTGGAGGAGCTTTGCAACTCCGTCAAGGCCTACATAGAGCAGAGGGAGAACGAGGCGTACGAGGATGCGCTGGCCGACGGCAGGGATGCCGATGAAGGGTTGAAAGGACTTGTCGTGACTCTGCCTGAGTATCTGGAGAACATCGCCCTGCTTTCCGCCGTGGATATGGAAGAGGACGGGGACGAGTCCAACAAGGTGTCGCTGATGACGGTGCACAGTGCGAAGGGCCTCGAATTCCCGTATGTGTACGTCATTGGTATGGAAGAGAATCTTTTCCCATCCGGCAGTATGAATTCCAGACTTCAGGAGATAGAGGAGGAGAGGAGGCTTTTCTATGTGGCCGTGACCAGGGCGAAGAAGGCCGTGAGCCTGTCGTTCGCGTCAACGCGTATGCACAACGGCCGCAGCGAGAGCAATTCGGTCAGCCGTTTTGTCCACGAAATAGATCCGAGGTACATACTCAACCCCCTCAGCGACAGTTATGTACAGGTGCCTCCGGGATACAGGCCTTCACCTGCGGGGCAGCCATGGTCCAAAGTTTCTTCGCGCCCGGCTTCCGTACCGGCGTCGCAATCTGCGGCCCCGTCAAGACCGGTTTGGAAGTCACAATCCGACCGGACGTTCACGGGAACGCCCAAACCGGCACCCGCAGGCATTCCCAAGCCGGGGCTGCGTGTACCTGACGCCTCGTTCGAATCCTCTCCGATTATGGATTTGAGGGTAGGGCAGAGGGTGGAGCACAACCGTTTCGGCTTCGGCCTTATCAAGGCTCTTTCCGTGGATGACGGCAAGGTCGTCATCGCCTTCGATGACTTCGGAGAGAAGACTTTGCTGCTCAAATATGCCAAAATTCGTATTGTTTGATGTGATTTTGGGCATAATTCGGCCGTATTTCTTGTCTTTCTTGAATAAAAATTATAATTTCGCTGCGAAGTTTTTCATAGTTTAAGTTTAGGTTAAGTAGCCGGACAGTCGGATTCGTCCGCTGTCCGGTGAAAATTTAAACGACAATGGGGTATTAGCTCAGTTGGTAGAGCGTAAGGTTCGCAATCTTAAGGTCAGG
>JAKSKP010000055.1 GCA_024401635.1 Bacteroidales bacterium | reverse complement strand
CCCTGGGCATCCTGGAACGCATATACGGCCACCAGAACCAGCGGCAGTACGGCAAAAATTGCCAGGAAAATGAAATAGGGATAACTCCAGGAGTATTTGCGTACAGTCATCAGTCTATGATTTTAATGTCCTTCGGAGCTATCTTGATGCCGACAAGGTCGCCCTTGTCCCAGATGTCGTTCGTGTCCACCAGCAGATCCTCTCCGGTGTCGATGCGTATGAGCAGGTGGTAGTGGTCGCCTTTGTACAGCAGGTTGGCCACTTCTCCCCACAGAATGCCGTCCTCCTGGTTGTCCTGCAGGTCTATCTTGTCGAAATCGACTCCCACACGGACGGTGGAACCGGCCTCGTGGCCTTCGCCGAGGCTCTTGCACTCGAATTCCTCTCCGAAGATGCGCAGGTGCGTGTCATCGATGACCTCGGCATCCATTTCGTTGCGGGTGCAGCTCTTGTGCATAACCTGTATGTCCTGGGGCTTTATCAGCATACCCACCTCCGAGCCGATCTCGAACGGGTTGTAGTCCTGTATCATCAGCTCGTAGTCATTGTCCGTCTGCACGAAAATCTCATAGAACACGCCCTTGAACGTGCAGGACGTCACCTTGCCGCTGAATTGCGCACCCGCGAGCTGTTTCATAATGTAGATGTCCTCGGGGCGTATCACCACGTCCACGGGGACGTCATTGCCGAAGCCTTCGTCCACGCACTCGAAGTCGTGGCCTATAAAGTTGACCTTACGGTCCTCTATCATCGTGGCATCCAGAATGTTGCTCTCACCTATGAAGTTGGCGACAAACTCATTCACAGGCTCATTGTAGATGTCGACAGGAGTGCCTATCTGCTGGATACGGCCTTCCTTCATCACGACAATCGTGTCCGACATCGTCAGAGCCTCTTCCTGGTCGTGCGTCACGAAAATGAAGGTGATGCCCATTTTCTTGTGCAGTTCCTTGAGCTCTATCTGCATATCCTTGCGCATCTTGGCGTCAAGCGCTGAAAGAGGCTCGTCAAGGAGCAGCACCTTCGGCATATTGGCCAGCGCGCGGGCAATCGCCACCCTTTGCTGCTGTCCGCCGGAGAGAGAGTCTATGTCGCGGTCTTCGTAATCGGACATGCTCACCATCTTCAGCATCTTGCGCACCCTCTTGTCGATCTCGTCTTCAGGGACGTGCGCCAACTTCAGGCCGAATGCCACGTTGTCATATACATCCAGATGAGGGAACAGCGCGTATTTCTGAAAAACCGTGTTGAGGGGCCTGAGGTGTGGGGGAGTGCCTGAAATGTCCTTCCCGTCCATTATTATCTCGCCGCTGTCAGGGTTGGAGAAACCTCCGATGAGCCTGAGCAGAGTGGTCTTGCCGCAGCCGGAAGGGCCGAGTATGGTGATGAATTCACCCTTGTTGATATAGAGGTTGATGTCTTTCAGAACCTCTGTCCCACCATATGATTTACTGAGATGGTTTATCTCGATGATATGATTCTCCTTGCCCATTTTCCGTTACTCTTCAAAGGCTTTGACTATTTTACTTACAAGAGGATGCCTTACGATGTCGGCATTCGTAAACCGTATGTCGGCTATTCCGTTGATGTCTTTGAGTATATCCATCCCGCGCAGCAGCCCGCTGTCTTCTTTGCGGGGGAGGTCCACCTGGCTGCAATCGCCGGTCACGATGAACTTGCTGCCCTGTCCCATACGGGTGAGGAACATTTTCAGCTGGCCGAGGTTCGTGTTCTGGGCCTCGTCGAGTATGGCGACGGCGGAGGAAAGCGTGCGTCCGCGCATATATGCCAGCGGAGCAATCTGAACTATGCCGTCCGCTATGAAATCCTGCAGTTTCTTGGGTGGAATCATATCTTCCAGCGCGTCATAAAGCGGCTGGAGGTATGGATCCAGCTTTTCCTTGAGGTCACCGGGGAGGAATCCCAGCCTTTCACCGGCTTCAACGGCCGGACGCGTAAGTATGATTCGTTTGATTTCCCTGTTTTTCAGGGCTTTGACCGCCAGAGCTATGGCGATGTAGGTTTTTCCTGTACCGGCGGGACCGGTTGCAAAAATGAGGTCGTTCTTGTCGTAGGCGGCTACCATTGCCTTCTGTGCCTTTCCTCTGGCCGCAATGGGCTTTCCTTCGGAGGAATAAACGATTACGTCAGAAATCCGTGTCTCGTTTTCAAGGGCTTTGCCTTTGACTTCGTAGAGGGCTTCGCAGAAGCGTTCGATGTCTTCCTTGCTGCCATCCAGTTTTATTTCGCTGCCTCTGGCCACGACTTTCAGATCGGGAAAGGAGGAGCATACCGCCTGCAGGTTGCAATTCTGCGGGCCGTAGATATCAAGAGCCCTGTCAGGGGGCAGTGATATGTTTTTCTTCATTTTCGCTTTCGGTGTTTTTGCGTGACAACCATTCCTTATAGTAGTCGATGCGGAATGCATCGGCTTTGCTTCTGTAACTTTCAAGACTCCCCGATGACAGCCAGGTGGTGTATCCTCCGGTCAGGCCTGCATCGTAGAGTCCGCGTATCTCCTTGGTCATATTTTCGGCATTGTAGTCTATGCCGTTTCTGTCCACAAAGCGCAGTACGTGATAGCTTTGAATCCAGGTGCGGACTATTGCGGGAGAAGGGGTTTCCGCCTGACGGTCCTGTACGCGCTGTCCCCAGGCTTTCAGTATTTCGTATGGGTGGTTCCAAGGCTTGTTTATGCCATAGTACCCATTGCTGAAATGGTCGGGGTAGGGCATACCGCATATCACGTCGGCCACATTGCTTATTGCAGGCCAGTATTGGCCGTATGGTGTGGTGTAGCCGGGATTTGCCGATTCCCCGAATACGTCTATGGAAATGTATGCGTTGTGAGAATGCAACTGGTCTGCGGCATAGGCGACGAATCTCTGTATCGCCTGAATCTTGCTCTCGCCGTAACTGTTGCGCATATCGATGCTCCCTTCCAGCGAGTTGAGCCTGTCGGGGAAGCGGACATAGTCGAAGTTGATTTCGTTGAAACCTATCTTCTCGACAGCCTCACAGGCAAGAGCGGCATTGTATTCCCATACCTTGCGGCAGAAAGCGCTGGGCCAGTGTGATTTGTTGTGCAGCAGCATTTCGCCGTTCACCTTATCCCAAAGGGCGCATTCAGGGTGGTCCTTGGTGAAGTGATAATCCTTGAACGTCACGATTCTTCCCACAGCCCAATATCCTGCAGCGTGGATCTTCTCCACGACGCTGCGATATAGCTCTTCGTTGTCCCCTGCGCTTGCATAGGCTGACGGGCAGTATTTCTTCATCGCCTCCGCCTTGAACCCGGGCACACCGTCTTCCTTGATGTCAATGACGAAGGTATTTATGCAGGTTGTCTTCGCAAGCGCGATATACTCATCTATTTTCCTCAGGGAGGCGGGAGATGCAGTTATATACAGGCTGTAGCAGACCTGCGGCATCCTGTTGTTCTCGAAAACAGGCTTCTCTTTCGGATAAAAATCGCATCCGAGGGGATTGCCGCCGTGAAAGCGGTCTATTGCGGCCCTGTGCAGAGAATCATACTTTTCCGCCATATAGCGTCGTCCGGCTTCCTCTTTGTCATATGTCAGGTATTTCGGAAGGACATATCCTACAATGCCTTTCCCTGTACGTACCTTATATATCCTGACATTGGTGGTGTCGGAGATGAAGCTGAATGCGGGGCGCAGAACCAGCAGCGCTTCACCTTTTCTGGCCAGACCTGCGATTTCTTCGCCGTCGCTGCTTTGGAGTATCGTACAGGCTTCGCGTGCGTATATTTCCTTGAGCAGACTTTTTTCCCTTGCTTGAACAGCCGGGGTAAAGAGCAGAAATATTGTGATCAAGACCGAAAATACGGCACGCTTGTTGGTCATCTTTTTAAATTTGTGTCAAATTTATACTAAATTTGCATAACAAACTGCAAAGATATGAAAAAAGTAATCAGAATATTGCTCATTTTTTCGATTTTATGCATCTCCAGCTGTGATTTTTTGCGTAAGGTAGCCGGCCGGCCCACAGAATCTGACCTCAAGGCCAAAGCCGAACGCATAGAATGCCGCCGTCAGGAGGTTCAGGATTCGATTTCGGCAGCGCTGGAAGCACTGCGTGCGAAGGAGGTTCAGGATTCTCTCGAGACTGTCGCTGCAGCCGGCTCGCTTGACAGTCTGGGGGTGAAATTGTCATCCGTTTTCCGCTTTGGAGAACCGCTGGAAGGACTGGAATACAAATACAACCTGATAATCGGAGTTTTCCGCACCAGATCCATTGTGGATTCAAAATGCAGGGCTGCATCAGATTCGGGATTCCAACCTTTCCTGATACCTTTCGAAGGTGGAGTCAATGCTCTTTGCCTATGCGGCAGCGATTCGCTTGGAGTCGTGTTGGATGCCTTCCTGGCGGGGCGTAAGGCGAATGTCTGCCCCAGTGATGCGTGGGTATATGTAAGACAGAAGGATAGATAGGTCACGGGACGATGAAATTTCTAGCCATCATACTGACCGTCCTTCCGCTCGCCCTTCAGTATTGGGACGATACTCCTGTAGTGAAGGCGCT
>JAKSKP010000054.1 GCA_024401635.1 Bacteroidales bacterium | reverse complement strand
GACAGCATTGCCTCTCCGTCTTTCAGGGCGAAGAAATACATGGCGTCGGCCGTGACTATGAGGAGTGCCGCCACCGCCAGATTCCAGTCCCAGCGGAATCTGCCCAGAGATTCCTTTTTGCGTACGTATGCAATAAAGATGATGACAACCAGTATGATCAGGATGTAGAGATTGCACCAGAACATTATGAATCCGGGGTCGAGAATCCTTGTCAGGTATTTGTCATACAGCGCGCTGGCAACTCCGGTGAAGACGGATACGGCCATCCACATTATGCCTTTGTCGCGCGAGAAATATATGCCTTCCTTCCTTGACGACCTGCTGAGCATCCACAGAGCCACGAACACTATCAGGACGCCTGCCCATTGCCACAGGTCCAGGTGCTCGCCGAAAAGCAGTATGCTGAGGATGACGACGAACACGGGGCGGGAGGCCTTGATGGTGCTGACTGTCGTGAGCGGGAGCATACGCATCGCCACGAGACCCGTCATCCACGAAGTAGAGACCAGTATGGCCTTGGGGATCAGCAGAAGGTGTTCTCTGACGCTGCCCGTGGAGAACATCGGGGTGATGAACAGCAGCGAACATGCGGATATTGCGAACAGCACCCAGAGGACACTGTTCTTTTCCAGCGATTTTTTCTTGAATATGTCATAGAATCCAAGAAAGAACGAAGATGCCAGTGCAAGGTATACCCACATAATGTCTGAATTGCAGTGCGAAGATACTATATTTTTAGTAAATTTGCGCATCAAAGGCATATGACGAAAATCGAGCGCAGGACCATAGGCGTGCTGGACAGGCTTACCACAAATCCCTGGACGGCATTCCCCATCTTCATACTGGTGGTGTATTTCCTTTTCTGGTGTACATTCTCCCTCGGTACCTACCCTATGGGCTGGATCCAGGCCGGTGTCGATGTCCTGTCCGCCTGGCTGAATTCCCTGATAGATACGGAATGGCTGCGCGACCTGGTCGTGGGTGGCGTGCTTGCAGGAGTGGGCGGTGTGCTTGTGTTCCTGCCCAACATAATCATCCTGTATCTGTTGATTTCCGTAATGGAAAGTTCCGGATATATGGGCCGTGTTGCGTTCATAATGGACAAGTTGATGCACCATATGGGCCTTCACGGCAAGAGTTTCATTCCGATGATAATGGGCTTCGGGTGCAATGTTCCTGCCATACTGGCCTGCAAGGATATCAAGCCGTACAAGAGCAGGCTCATAACCGTGATGGTCATCCCGTTTCTTTCCTGCAGCGGACGTCTGCCCGTATATCTGCTGATGGTGGCGGCATTCTTTCCCAAATACGGACCTTTGCTTCTGCTGGGCATCTACGCCCTTGGACTGGTTCTTGCCGTATTTGCCGCGAAAATCCTTTCCGTCGTCGTGCCGGGTGTCTCGGAACATGACCACGTCGAGATAAAGCCCTATATGATGCCTCACTGGAGCTATGTCCTGGGCAATACCTGGGAGCAGGTCAAGGAGTATCTGAAAAAACTCGCCGGCCCCATACTGATATTCTCGGTCGCATTGTGGACGCTGGGATACTTCCCCCGCGGAGGCGAAGGGCTTACTCATTCCCAGCAGAAAGAGCAGTCCTGCATAGGAATGATAGGCCACGCCATGGCCCCTGTTCTCGAACCCGTCGGAATGAACTGGAAAGACGGTATAGCCATAGTGGCCGGTGTTGGAGCAAAGGAGCTGATAGTAAGTACCTTGGGCGTGATGTACAGTGATGGCGGAGGTGACCTCCAGGACAACTTGAGAGACACTCATACCAAGGCCGGCGCCCTGGCTTTCATGATATTCGTGCTGCTTTATTTCCCCTGCATAGGAACTTTCGTGGCCTTGCGCCACGTGACGGGAAACTGGGGGTGGACGGTACTCAGTGCCGTCAACAGCATTCTTGTGGCCTGGGTGATGTCCTTTGCGGCCTTCCACATATTCAGCCTGATATTATGAAACTGCTGCTTCACACCTGTTGCGCCCCCTGCAGCGGCGCCATAATCGAGACCCTGCTGAAGGAGGGCATAAAGCCTGTCATATATTACTGCAATCCCAATATCTATCCTTTCGAGGAATACGAAAAGCGGAAGAACGAGTGCAGCCGTTATGCGGCCGAATGCGGACTGGAGATGGTAGATGCGGACTATTGCCACGAGGTGTGGCTGCAATGTGTGCACGGCCTCGAGGATGAGCCGGAAAGAGGACTGAGGTGCACGGAATGTTTCCGCCACCGTCTGCTCTCATCCGCCCAATATGCCGTATCGCACGGATTTGATACGCTTGCCACGACATTGGCGTCATCGCGTTGGAAGAATCTCGACCAGGTGAACGCAGCGGGCAGGTGGGCTGTGGAGAAGGCCAATGCCGGACTTGCATGGATATCGGACTACGCGCCTGCATCGGCTCCGGAAGAACCCCTCCCGCGGCCTGGCCGCGGGTCCCTCCCCCTGTCGGCAGGGGGGTACCAGACTTCCGGAGCCGATACAGGCGTCTCCGTTCCGATGTCTCCGGAGGCAATGCCGGTGCTGAGTGATGTCCAGCCGGTGCCGCTGGTCTGGTGGGGCCGCAACTGGCGCAAAGGCGGTCTGCAGGAAAGGCGCAACGAAATCATCAGGGAGAAAGGTTTTTACAATCAAAAGTGGTGCGGGTGCGAGTTTTCTATTGAAAATATGGTTTGATTTTCCTAAATTTGTAGAGTTGAGGAGATTATTGTCAAACTATTATATCTATGAAACTCAAATCATTGTTAATCAGTGCCTTGGCTATGACCCTGGCACTTGTCGGGTGTTCGAAGAAGGAAGCTCCGATTTCCGACATCATTGTGACTGTCAATCCGACGTCCGTTTCCGTTGATGAATCCGCTCAGGACAAACAGATTTCTCTCAAGGCTACGAGAGCCTGGAAAGCGGAGATCAAATACGAGGGCGATGAGACCGATTGGGTTACCGTCACTCCCGCAAGAGGCGAGGCATCCACTTCGGAGCAGCCCGTCACGGTTACGGTCAAGGGCAATACCGGCAGGGACCGTGTCGCCAAGGTGAAATTCACCATAGGTCTCGACGATGCCACGCTTACCGTTACCCAGAAGGGCCCCGGTGGATCTTCGGACCCCGTTTATTTCAATGATTTCGACCTTAGCGCGGCTGTCAAGGACGGCAACAACTGGCCTTACGTATATCAAAGCGAGTGCTGGAAGAACGAGGACGGCACCGGTGTCGCCGGCGTGGAATATGTCACCGACGGCAACAAGGCCACTGTACGCAACAACAGCAACTCCACCGGTTCCGGCGTGAACAACCTGTTCTTCGGCAAAGCCCCCGCTTTCTTCTGTGTCAAGAAGATAACCCTGCCCGGAGCGGCCAATTACACCATTTCCTGCCTTGGAATACGCAGCGTGTATGGTGCTGAGGCCGGGGCCGGACAAAGCGTTTTCGACCATTCGCAGTTCAAGCTCTATATAAGCAATGACGGCAAGAAATGGGTGGAACTCGAATATCATTTCAACAATGGCGATCCTGATGCTTCCTGGGATCTTCTTGAATCCACATTCACCGTTCCCGCAGGAACAAGCACCCTGTGCATAGGTATTCCCACACCTTCCGAGGCCAGCACATACCGTATCGACGACCTCAAGCTGGATGTGGCTTCCGCTCCCGGCGCCAGCATAGACTTCAGCAAGGGTATCGAGATTAAAGAATTCGAAGGCGGCGGTGACGACCCCGTGACTCCCGGCAAGCCTGAAGGCAATGGCTCACTGGAATCTCCTTTCAATGCAACTGCCGCGATAGCAAAAGCCATTGAAATCGGCGAAACAGCGTCCGAGGAATACTATTATGTGAAAGGTTTTGTCTCCACTGTCAAGGAAATAAGCGTAGAGTTCGGCAACGGCACTTTTGATATTACCGATACGAAGTCCTTTGACACCGAGCCCTTCACCTGCTATAGGGTAAAATATATCGGAGGAGCGGATTTCACTTCTTCTGACCAGATCAATGTGGGAGATGAAGTCGTTGTCAAAGCTCAGCTGCTGAACTATAAGGGGAATACCCCGGAAACCAATAACGGCGAGGTCGTTTCCCACAACGGAAAGACTCCCGGTCCCGCAGAGGATCTTGAGACCGAGTCCGTGGCAGATGTCCTCAAGGCATCAAAGGGTACTAACGTCAAATTGAAGAATGCTGTTGTCGTGGCAAACGCCAAGACAGGTTATCTGGTTACCGATGCCGGTGAAAAGGACTTTGTCTTCGTTTTCGAGGACAAGAATCCTGTAGAAGAGATTCCTGCTGTGGGCAGTACGGTGACAGTTGAGGCCACGCTGACGGAATATTCCGGAATGCCGCAGCTTGCCGAGCCAGCCACGACAGTGCTTTCAACGGGCAAGACCGTGACCTATCCCACTCCCGAGGACATAACCTCGACTCTGGGAAGCTTCACTTCCGACAAGGTGAAATACGTTTCCTACACCGGAAACCTTACAATAGACAGTTCGAAGGGCTACTACAACGTCACCGTTCCCGGTTCTGACGTCAAGGGCGCCTTCCTTCCTCCTTTCATCGACGTCGCTTCTTTTGCAGGTGTCGACAACATCACATACGAAGGCTACTACATCTACACGACCGGCAGCACTACCAGATATGCTTATCTGATACTTACCGCTGCGCATCCCCGTGAGGGAGATTATTTCAGCGTAGCACCGGCGTCCCTGTCCGTAGCCGCCACTGCAACTTCTGCCCAGATTTCAGTGTCATCATCAGTTGACTGGACGGCATCCAGCGA
>JAKSKP010000053.1 GCA_024401635.1 Bacteroidales bacterium | reverse complement strand
ACGTCGAAGCCTGTCGTATTGAAAGTTATGTTCTGAGGATTTATTGTCACATAATTCTTTATATTATTCGCATTGTAAGGAGTACGCACACCTGTCTGGATATCCTCGTAGTAACGGCCTGACAGGTATTTCCCTGCAGGAGCGGTAATGGTGATTTTTGTCACCGTCTCGCCTTGGGCAAGGGCCGGGAAATTTGTGATTGTCATCTTGCCGTAGGACACAATGTGCTTGAATTCAAGGTTGAATGAAGTCTGCTGGGTCGTATGTCCCTTGGATGTAGCCAACATAATGTGAGTCGTGGGATCCGGACGGTCGGCAAGGGGTACCTGGTCAACGGTATGGTTGACGAGGTAGCTGATATTGCCAGTCTTGCAGCCGCGCCAGCCGTGAGTAGGATTATCAGCTCCCGGTGTAGAACTTTTGCCGGGTGTAATGACATAATAGTCAAACGAATTGCCCTCTTTTGCAGCCATGGTGAAGGTAAACTTGCCTTTTGCAGGATTCTGGCTATCCTTGACAAAGGAATCGGAGTAGACTTCCTGGCTCTTCGTCGTACCGGTGAATTCATCGATGGATGCATATTCCACGTCATTCCAATAGACGGGATATTTGCTGTCGCTGAGTTCGGCCATATACGCCTTGGCTCCGCCCTCTTCGGAAGTGGCATCGACAATCACTTTGATCGTGCCGTTCCCTACGGCCTCAGGCGCCTGGTTTTCTTTATTGCAGGAAATGAGCGCTGCGCAGGAAAGTGCGCAAAGATAGAATAAAGTCTTTTTCATTGTCTTCTCCTCCATAGATTAAAGTTCACCATAGTCTTCTACCGTGACGGAATCAAGAATACCCCCGTCAACGCTTGCACAAAGAATGCTGTCGGCACGATGACCGACAAGGCAGATATCCGGAGCTTCATAGCCCATACCTGCAGATTGTTTGATTGTTTTCATAATGGAAATATTGGTTTTGATTGATATTATTCCTTTTCAAAGACGAGTACGGCCATATCGTACTGTCCGAGTTTCACTCTCCTGCCGTCGGCGGATACAGACGCACCACCCGTAACGGAAGATTCCACGAACCTGTAGCCGGGAACATCCAGCTTCGTTGTGAGGCGCTTGCCGCTGTCCTTGTTCTGGTTCGCCGCAACAATGGCCATCCTGTCGCCGGAAATGAAACTCCTCGCATCTATGGAGGCATTGCTGCTGGTAAATCCGAACACATCGTTGTAGCTGCCTGCCATCAGTACGTCCGCGTACTTGTTCTTTATGGCATTGGCCTGCGAGAGATATGCCTGATAAACGGGGCAATCGTCAATAAGGTCGCGGCAACGGTAAATCTCTATGTCGTTGCGCTGGCCGTCCAGCACGGTGTTGTTCACGTGACGCGCGGCATCGCTGTTGTCCCTCAGACCGCGGTCCGTGAACACTATGTCGGGGAACACGTAGCGGTAGAACCTTATCCAGCGCTCAGGGCCGTCATTGGCGGGGTAGCCGTGAGTGTAGTCGCAATACTGCGCAAGGGCATCCACGCTTCCCTCCGCGCCAAGGGCGAAGTCAGGAGCCTTTTCTGCGTAACGGTCACGCAGGAGTTTGAGGCACTGCATACGCTTTGCGATGCCGAATACGTCAGGCACGGGATATTCACGTGAGGTGTCCCAATTCGTACTTTCCTTCTCCACATAGCCCAATTGGTCATAGAATACGCTGCTGGCACCGAGTCCGTAGGCCCTGTCCTGAAGCGCAAAAAGCACTTTGTTCCACTCGGGGTCCATCATAGTGGCCACGGCGAAGGTGCGCTGGTCATACTCCCCGAGCCAGGTGCCCTGACCGGTGAATTTATAGCGTTCGAGTATCTCCGAGCCCGTATTGTCGTGACGGGCCACAGCCGGACCCCTGCCGCTGCGGTAGAAACGGCTCTCGCGGTCGATCAGCTTGCCGTTGTAATAGAGCAGTATGCGGCCGCCGTCAGCCTGGTATTTCGCAATTTCCCCGGCCCAGGCCTTGTCACCGCCCTGTGACTGGTCGGGAGAATAGTCCGGATTGCCGTGGTCCATACCCTCAGCCCACCAGCCGAAAGTGAAGACAGCGTTGCAGCCCACACTTTCGCCAGCCGCCTTGATACGGCCGTTGAGGTCGGAATACCTGAACAGGTACTCCCCGTACTGGTGCTTGAAAATCACCCTCTGCCAGGAAGGCATCACCTTCACCCATTCGGGAGTCGGCCTGTGGTCATACCAGCTCGCAACCCACGATTTATAAATGTCCGCCGCCTTGTGCCAGCTGCCGCTGTACGGAGCGACAACGTTTGCGTCGCAGCTCCAGCTCTCGCCGCAGAAGCAGTGAGGATATTTGAAGAACCCGCATTCCAGAATATTGAAATTGCGTTTTGCGGGGTCATCGCTGTCACGGTAAACGCGAAGCCCGTGCCAGGTGTCCTGGAAAGTCGTATCGTGACTGCCGAAGTAAAGGCCCTGATCCTCGCCGAGCAGGGCGAAGCAGTTCATAAACACCTTGGCCCCGTATTTCACGTCCTTCTGGCGGAAGAACTGTTCCGGCTTCTTGTAGGGTGATGAGGAAAGCTTGTTTATGGTCTTTACAGGGTCATCGAAAAGCTGACCCCCGGCCTCGCTGGTGTACAGTTTATGGTCGGAAGGAGCCTTGATGCCGCGCACAAGCGGATACTGGAACTCGCGTATGACAGTATGCGGCTCGCTGTTGGACATAGAGCAGGCGAAGCGCACCTTGTCGGCCTCAAGAGTTATTGTCAGAGTGAGGTCCATCGCCACCTGCCTTTCGCCATCGTTCAGTCCATTGTAGCGGAGGATTATCGCATCATTTTCGAGAGCAGCCTCAACGCTCTGGCCGTCTCCGAGAATCTGTATCTCCTTCTGATAGGGAGCATCGTAATACATCCTCCACAGATAGGACCCGCCTGCATAATCCTGCCCCGTTTTCTCATTCCTGAGGCTGAGCAGGCTGCCGTCCGGGCTGACGGCCACGGAAATGTTGTCGTTCCTGAGGACGAGAGCGTCCTGAGGAAGAATCTTCTCTTCTATGCTTTCCCTGTTCTGAACGCAGGAAGCCATAACAGCCATTGAAAGGGCCATAATTGCGGCCCTTGATAAAAATTCACGTATTCTCATTGTTGTGGAACTGTTGCCTTGATTATGAATTCAGCGTAAATGGGCAGATGGTCGGAAGCATAATATCCGCCATACTTTGCCTGGTTGCAGGTGTATGCCTGCGGCTCGGCCCCGTTCCGGTAATAGATGTAGTCGAGACGCTTGGCCGAAGACATCTGTCTGTTCAGGTCAAAGCCGTTGAAAGTGCCTGCAGGACCGGACTTCTGGCCTGTGGGCAGCTCCTTGAACACATCCTTCCACCACTTGAGGTATTCGGTGGAAGCATCCGCCGTCGGGACAGCATTCATATCCCCTACGAAGATGGACGGAAGCCCCGCCGTATTGTATTTCTTCTCCATAGTCTGGTAAATAGGAGCATAGGTGGCATTGGGTTCGGAGTTCAGGCAGGCGTGGGTGACCATCATAAAGAACTTGATGCCTGTGGCCTTGTGGGTTACCACGGTGCAGAAACCGCCCCTGTTGAAATTACCCTCTGAACCGGTATCAGAAGTGGACATCTGCTCGGGATTGGGTCCCATCCAGAAGAAATGCGTATCGGATATGGTGAACGCGGCCTTCTTGTAAAGAATACCGTGGGCCCTGCTCCCCTTTCCGTCCTGCGAGTAAGGACTGAAGAAGTACATATCGTATATGTCGCCGACTCCTGCGGCAAGATCCGTCTGGAGTTTCGTATCGCACTCCTGCACGCCGAAGACATCGAATGCATTTTCCTTGATGGACTGCATCACGCGCGGCTTGCGGTTGGTCCAGGAATTGTTCGGGTCAGTTTCGGTAATTGTAGTCTGACGCAGGTTGTAGCTTCCTATACGCACCTTTATCTTGTCATCCCCTATGGGAGAATCGGGATTCCCCTTCTGGAGAATGTCCACCCTGGCCTGCGTGCCGTTATCAGATGTCAGCACCAGTATGGCGCTACGGTCGGACATAGAGGGGTTTTCCAACACACGGAGATTTATCCTGGTGTTGTTGTGACCTGATTTCTTATCAGGTGTTGCCCAGGTAATCTCCACCCCTGCAGCATCGACCACCGCCGTCTTCCACGAGCAGTTCGACTGCACCTCTACGGTATAGGAGGAAACGGAATATGCCGCTTCCAGAGCCTCCGGGGTAAGGGTGATGAATTCCGCCTCACCTCCCCCTTTGGTGCAGGAGGAGATGATGGCGAGAACGGCAACAGAACAAAAATTTATGGTTTTCTTCAGCATAATCGATTATTGGTTGTATGTGAGGACAAGTCTGTCGAAGCCAACGGCCTTGGCGGAAACCACCAGATAGTAGAGTGTGTCTGGCTCGGATGCGGTAAGGTTGAAGCTGTATTCTTCGCCCTGGGTACCGACCACGATGGGATCACCGCCAGGAACGAACACCTTCGTTTCCTTGCTGCCCACCACCTGGGGACTGATACCTGCCTTTCTTCCATCATTGCTGGCTGCAGACATACGCAGCGTAACCTTGGTCAGTTTGTAGCCCTCGATCACCGGAAGACCCAGATACCTGTGAACCTGCATGAACATCATATCTCCTGCAACCGTATATCCCCAGCATATACCTCTGGATGAAGCATCGGGGCAAGGGGCGAGGATAAAGTCATAGGGAACACCTTCCAGGAAATACTGCTGTGTCCTCGGAGAGACATCCGTATCCTTGTATATGACGTCATTGCC
>JAKSKP010000052.1 GCA_024401635.1 Bacteroidales bacterium | reverse complement strand
ATGTCGGAAATGGTGAAGGTGTAGACAAGTTTGTCTGTCTTGCTCTGGCTGGTACAGAACTCACCACCGGACATGGTGCATTTGAGGTGCTGGCCGGACAATGAATAAGCTGTGATAATGACTTCATCGCCCTCGACATATGCGTTGACTATGATGTCCTTGTCGATATCCGGCGCATCCGAGCGTTTCACCTTTATCGTATGCCCGTTGACAGTAAATTCAAACAGCCCACCTTTCTGGGCGTCGAAAACGGACGTTACCTTGTTCACCATCGCACGCTTCAAAGTAAGATTTGCTGCTGTAAGCGAATACTTCAAGCCGTGAGTGTCGGTGATGGTTATCTTGTAATTGGTGAAATTCCCCGAGGGAACGGCGAGGTTCAGGTATGAGGCTGCTGCTGACAATTTGATGCCCTTCGCGGAGATATCGCCGGTAGAGATCGTTGTCCCTGGGTTGCTGATGACGGCCGCACCATCCTTGACGGTAAACGCTCCGCTAAGGCCCTGGTCTGCAGTGATGTCGATCTGCTTGACGTCGATGGTACCGTTTATGACGGTAGGGACGAGCTGCAGCACGCATCCCAGATGCTTGAAGGCAAAGTTCACGTCACCTGTGGCGGTCTGTGATTCTGCCATCATCGGGACGTTTGAGATATTTGTCACATCTGTTTGTATTGCAGGCCAGACAAGGCTCTTGTCCTCGGCAACGACTGATGCGGGATAGTATGCAGCAAGGGGTGCGGTCAGGGCGTCTGACCCTTCCTGCTGGAAGGTTCCGGCAGTGGTTCCGGCACCTTCGGTCAGCTTGAAGGAAGCTTTGCTGGTGTTCTTGTCAAGAACTGCAATCTTGTCATTATCTTCCCAGACGATGATATAGCTATGCTGGCCGACAGCCTTGGTTGCTTCCACGGGCTGCAGGCTTGCATGGGCCGTGATGCCTTTTTCCTGGGGAACATCTTCGACCTCCTTAGCACAGGAGACAACAAGGATAGCCGCTGCGGCGATGGCAGCAATGGTGAAAAACTTTTTCATATTGTTTGTTTGTTTAGTTCTGTGTGAATGAACCGGAAATATCCTCCTCTCCCATTGGCTCGTTTCCCGGACTCTGGCAGAGAACATTCTGTACGTTCACCTCGAACACCTCAGCGCGAGGGGCCTCGTAGGCCTTTCTTGAAGCAATAACACCCATATTCGTATAATGATTAGATTTCACTTTCATAACCGAGGGCAAGGACACAGAGAACCTTCATATTGTCCTTGATGCCCAGGAGTTCCCTCAGATAGTCTTCGGCCATGCCCTTTGATGCATCGGTCTTGCTGCGGGGGCGTCCGTTCACATGTACCCAGCAGCTGCCGAGGCCTTTGTCGACGGCAGAAAGCATGAGGAATGTGGTGGAGATGGACGCATTGTCGACCCAGAGGTCGGTCTTTTCGGCATCGCCGAGCACCACGATTGCGGCGGCGGCATCCTTGACGAACGCAGAACCCGATTCCCTCATCTCCGCGATGGCCTCCAGAAGGGACTTGTCCTCCACGATCATGAACCCGGTGCTGCGGGTGTTCCTCGATGAAGGGGCCGTCATGGCCTCTGCAATCATCTCGTCAATCATCTCGCGCTCCACCGGCTGGTCGGTGAACTTGCGCACGCTGTGCCTTCTGGCAATGATTTCCTTGAATTCCATGTTTAAATTGATTTGAATTGCAAGTTACTAATTTCTTTCCAAAGAATACATTTCCCGGCCCTTGGAATCGTAGACTTCGAGCAGGCAGCTGTGCTGGGTGCAGGTGACGCTTATGCGGTTGTCGTCATCGTTGACGAGGATGGGGAAATTGTTGCCCATGGTGTACGGATGATGAAGCTGGAACTCATGAAGGTCGGCACTGATCATAAGGTCTATTCCAACCTCGTTGAGTACGCTGACGCAATGTTTGTTGAGCCATAGCTGAAGGGTGAATTCCTCTCCTATGTCGATCATCGGAACATGGATCATGCATACACGTACTGCAGCCTCTGTGAACCAAGATTCCTTTGCAAGGTCTTTCAGCCATACCAGCTGTTCCGCTATGTACCTTTCATAGGTGGGGGTTCCGCAATACGCTGTGCTCCTGTCTTCGTGTGTCTCGCCGGCGTCAAGTACCACAAAAGCCACTGGACCTTGCCTGAAGGCATAGTAGAACTGCCCTGTATTTGTAGGGAAGAGGTCGTAGACGAGTTTCGGATTATTGCCGCGTCCTTCATGGTTGCCACGTGCGAACATCACGGGAGTATGCTCCGTGCATCCTTCCAGAGGCTGGAAGTTGTATTTTGCAAGAGTGTCAAGGCAGTAATTGCCCGCGGAGGCGATATCTCCGTTGAGGAAGATGAAGTCGAGACTGTCGGAAGCGATTGCTGAAGAGAATGCAGCGTATCTGTTCAAATTGCAGTGAATGTCATTGAAAACGGCAAAACGGCACTCTGCAGCGGATTTGTCAAAAGTTTTGGCGCTATACCCGCAGGACTCCTCCTCAGGGAAGAACACGGGATCTTTCGGCCGTGAATCATCCTTCAGGAGAGAACATCCAATCTTGTATTCGTATTTCTTACCGGCTTCAAGCCCGTATACGGTCACCGTATGCAGGCGCTCGAAGATCCGTCTTCCAGCAAATTCGTGATAGAAACGGCTTCCATCCTCCAGTTCCACCCAGGCAAGCCCGGGAGAGTCGGTGACCCACAGAACCGTGAAGCTGTCCTCACCGACTTCTGTCACCCACGGACCATATTTCACATCAAGTTCACCTGCACATGCCAGAGCGGACAGCATGTGCAACAAAGACATTGCAATTATTAACTTTTTCATAAAGAGCTTGTTTCAGGATAGAGAACTGCTCGTCGGCAAACCAATCCCACAAATTTACGCAAATCTTTCCAATCTCGCCGATATGGACCATTGTTTACTGCATTCCGGTCAATGAGAAGATTTCATCATCCACAAAGAAACGCACCGTTTATTGAAAAATCATCGGAAAGGATTATTTTTGTGCTCCACGATGTAAAAATAGCATCGCCTCACAATGGAGTTTACGTTTCAGTCATATGAGATTCTGATAATCGGCCTTATGGTCATGGGTTTGTTCCTGGCCATCATCCCGGTCGGGCGCGGCGACGCCCGACTGCGGGGATACAGGCTTTCCCTGATCCTTATGGCTCTGTCGTTCATCTGCCTGGGAACATATTGCCTTTTTAAGGCACGTTTGCCGCGCGAGCTGCTTTTCATACCCTTCTTCATCAGCTCTCACATACAGGTCTGCCTGCTTGGCCTGGCTCACTTGAACCTGCTGAACCTGAATATCGTCAACAAGAGGCGGGTGCTGCTCAATTTCTGCCCGATGCTTGTGTGCGTTGCGGTATATGCGGCAGTGCAGCCGTTCTGCCCGTTCGTGCGCCTGACGTCCTGGTCCACCCTCTTCCATTCGCTTTCCAATCCCAGCGTGGTTGTCAGGGTGCTGTGGCTGCTGGTCTACATAGGTCAGATAGTCTTCTACGCCTTCACCTTTTTCCGTCACGAAAGGGTGTACAGCCAGGAACTTGGCAACTTCCTTTCCGACGCTCCCGACTGCAGGTACCGCCTGGCGCTCTACAGCTTCATCGGAGCGCTTGTAGCCGGCCTCGATTCCGTATGCATCTGCCTTACCCTCGACAAGTTCTGGGGCGGTCTCTTCAATCTGATAATGCTGGCGCTCTATGCTGTGATGTGTGCCTTCTTCGTGCAGTATCCGTCGATCTTCTTCAAGATTTCAAGCATCATCACAGAGGCTCCCGAAGAGGTTTCGGCGCCTACCCCGGCTGAAGATTCCTGGTCGGCGCTGAAGGAGAGGATCTCCGCCGAGAAGCTTTTCCTCGCCGAGGGACTCACAGTGGAACAGCTTGCCGGCACCCTGCGCGTCAGCAAGAACGCGCTGTCGAAGATGATCAACACCAATGAGGGCGTCAACTTCAACACTTTCATTGGCGGGCTCCGTGTAGCAGAGGCCAAGACAAGGATGCGGGAGCATCCGGAAATGTCCTTCGCCGAGCTCGCGGCAGCCGTCGGCTACAGCGAGCAGAGCAACTTCTCACGCCAGTTCAAGGCTATCACGGGCTTTACCCCTGGAGAGTACCGCAAGCGGTTTCATTTGGGATAATTTTACAATAAATCGCGTAATACACCCTTTTTTATCAATTTGGCGCTGCGATTTTGACAAATTGATAAAAATCATAACGCCGTGTATACATAAATTTGTATACACGATATTACGATTTTACCACACCATTTTTCGAAACAGGATTTATGCGAAGATTCTTTAAGTATCTGGCAATCTCCATTCTTCTGATTGCCGTTGCCGGCGCTTGCCGGCCGACTCCCGTCGAACCCGAAAAACCAATTGAAAAGCCAGAGCCCAAGCCCGACCCCGAACCGGATCCCGATCCGGATGTCGAGCAGCCGAACGTACCGACTGACGAGTATTACAAGGGCTGGAACATGACCGGCGAATACATCGTTCCCGAAAAGGACGCCAAGGTCAATCCAAACCTCTTCCTCACCAATGACGGGGACGTGGAGGTTGTCAGCCTCGACACAGACAACTATACCGCGGTCATTCGCTTCAAGAATGACGTGCCAAAGCTCTACAGGGGCGCTGTGCTACTCGTCGACCTGTCGGGAAATGGGGACGACATGCCTATCTTCCTGAAGACGGTCGAGATGGACGGGAACGAGGCAACCATCTGGTTCAGGTTCGCAACCATAGGCGAGATTTTCTTCAACAGGAAGATCCTGCTCACGACAGATCCCGATCATGAACCGGTGGACCCTGACGTCGAGATGTACGTGGTAGGTGGAGATGAAATGACCAAGGCCAGCAAAACGCCGTTCCTTGATTTCCAGAAGACCTACGAGATGTTCGACCCAAAACTCACCGTAACAACTATCGAAAACAAATTTGAGACAGATATCGACTACTATT
>JAKSKP010000051.1 GCA_024401635.1 Bacteroidales bacterium | reverse complement strand
GGGGGTCTCTGGAGAAGAATCCCGCCCAGAAGTTCTATGCGCCCTGCCAGCCCTACGACAGTCCCAAGAGGTGGCAGGACTTCCGTTATACCTTCTATCAGGAGGGCATTTTCCTGGGTTACAGGGGAGTGAGGGAATTTGGTGCCGAACCGGAGTATCCTTTCGGCTATGGCCTTTCATACACGTCTTTTGAGTATTCCGGCCTTGAACTTGCGACATCGGCTGATGGCGTGGACGTTACGTTTACCGTATCCAACACCGGCAAGTGTGCCGGCGCAGAGGTGGTCGAGCTGTATGTCAGTCCTCTCGACAGTCCCGTGCGCAGGCCCGAACGCGAACTCAAGGGCTTCGGGAAGATAAACCTGCCCAAGGGAGGCTCATCAAGTGTCACCATTCATCTCGGGAAGGATGCCTTCTCCCATTATGATGTGCAGTCCCACGGCTGGACCTGTGCCGGCGGGCGTTACCGCATTCTCATAGGCGGCTCATCCGAGGATATCAGACTTGAAACCACAATAAGCAGATAACAATATGAATACTCTTTTCCTTATTCTCGCTCTTGCTGTGCAGATTCCTGCGGAGATACAGGACCCGCAGGTCAACAGCATTAACAGAAATCCGGCCAGGGCATATTCGATGCCTCTTGCAAGCATATCGGACGCCCTTACTGATGCGGTAGAGCCGTCCACGCCGTATGTGGCTTCCCTGAACGGTGAGTGGCAGATTTCATGGAGCGGTGATCCAACCCGTCGCGCAAAGTCCTGGCAGACCATCGATGTCCCGAGTTGCGTGGAAACGAGGGGCTTCGGAGTTCCCGGATATACCAACGTGGTCTATCCCCACAAGCCGGAGCCGCCGTTCATACGCGATTTCGTGTTCGGCTCGTCCGACTACAATCCGGTTTCATCCTACAGGAAGGAGTTTGCCGTGCCCGAAGAATGGAACGGAAGGAGAGTGGTGCTCCGCTTCGATGGAGTGTATTCCGCATATTTCGTGAAGGTCAACGGTAAGGATGTGGGCTATGCCGAAGACTCCAAGCTGCCTTCGGAATTCGATATCACGGATTGCCTCCAATCCGGGAAAAACCTTCTTGAGGTTGAGGTTTTCCGTTGGTGCGACGGGTCGTATCTGGAAGATCAGGACATGTTCCGCTTTTCCGGGATTTTCAGGGACGTCACCCTGGTTGCGATGCCTCAGAAGAGGATTGAGGACTTTTATTTCCGGACGCAGCTCATCAATTCCTACAGGGATGCCAGGCTGACACTTTCAGTGAAATCGGATGCTGAGGCTGTGAAGGCGGAGCTCTACGACGCCTCGTTCCGCAAAGTCGCTTCCTTCAGCGGCGCCGAGAGCACTGTCACTTTGCGCAGCCCCCATCTCTGGAGCGCTGAAGATCCATATCTTTATACTCTTGTCATAAGGTCAGGTGACGATATCCGCACTGCAAAGGTCGGCATAAAGCAGGTTGAGATTAAGGATAACGTGATACTCGTGAACGGCAGGAGGGTCAAGTTCAAAGGAGTGAACAGGCACGAGCATTCAGCCATTAACGGCCGCACCGTCACCGAGGAGGAGATGATTGAGGACATCCTTCTGATGAAGCGCCACAACATCAACACGGTCCGCACCTGCCATTATCCCGATCATCATACCTGGTATGGTCTCTGCGACAAGTATGGTCTGTATGTTGTGGCCGAGGCCAATGTGGAAGGTCATGGAATGGGCTATGAAGTGAATGGACTGGGGATTTTCCCCGAATGGGAGAAAAGCATAGTTGAGAGGAACGTGAACCACGTCTATAATTACAGGAATCATCCCTGCGTCACCATCTGGTCCCTCGGAAACGAAACGGGGCACGGCCCCAACTTCGTGAAGGCCCGCGATGCAGTGAAGGAACTGGACCCCACACGCCCCGTCCATTGGGAGCGAGGCAATGAAGTCGCAGACGTGGACTCCAGAATGTATACGACAGTTGAATGGCTTGAAAAACGGGGCAAGGAGCCCAAAGCTTTCTTTATGTGTGAATATGCGCACGGGATGGGCAATGCCGTCGGCAATCTTCAGGAATATTGGGATGCATTCTATTCGAGCGACGTGCTGTCCGGAGGCTGCATCTGGGATTGGGTTGACCAGGCCCTGATCAAGGAGACCGGCAGGTATGACGCCAATGGCAAACCTGTCACCATCTATGCTTACGGCGGAGATTATGACGAGATTCCCAATGACGGTCCTTTCTGCTGCAACGGTCTGATACGTCCTGACAGAAAGGAAACGGCCAAACTCATCGAGGTGGCTCACGTGTACCGTCAGATAGTGCTGTCATCCGAAGATGCTTCCACCGGAAAGGCCGAGCTTTGGAACCGCTTCTCCTTCACGGACACCCGCGCGTTCGATGCCTGCTGGAGTCTCGTGGAGAACGGGAAGGTGGTGGAGTCCGGAGAATGGACAGTCCCCGCCGTCGCCCCTCTTCAGAAGCTTGAGGTAAGGCTGCCCCGCCCCTCATCGGCGGTAAAACCCGGCTGTGAATATTTCCTGAATGTCCATTTCAAATTGAAGGAGGCGACAAACTGGGCAGAAAAGGGGCACGTCATCGCATCCGAGCAGCTTCCCTGGAAGAACGATGCGGTTGTGACGGTTGCGGCGAAACCGGTCGTGAAGCCTGTGGTCAGCAGTGACGACAGGAGCGTAACCGTGGTTTCCGGCTCTCTGGAGGCGGTGTTCTGCAAGAAGACAGGCGCCCTCGTTTCATTGAAGAGCGGCGGACGCGAGCTGCTTGACGGCAAGTATGGTGCCGCTGCCGGTCCGAGACTCAGCTGTATGCGGGGCCTCGGCGACAACGACAATTGGATACGCAACATCTACGACTTCGGTCTCACGCAGTTGAGATATCATTCCGACAAACTGGAACTGTGCTGCAGGGAGGACGGAAGCGTCGAACTGTCCGCATTCACGGATGTGACGGGCTCCAAGTCCGCCGGTTTCGAGCACAGCGTGAAATGGGTATTCGGCACTGACGGGTCGGTGGTGATGAAGAATGAGGTCGAACCTTACGGCCATATGCCGGAGGCTCTGCCAAGACTCGGACTCTCCCTCGTGCTGGACAAATCCTATGAGAACATAGAATGGTACGGCCGCGGCCCTTGGGAGAACTACATAGACAGGAAGACCGCCAGCTTCGTCGGAGATTACGTGTCAACCGTCACGGACCAGTACGAAGAGTATGTGCGTCCCCAGTTCAACGGCTACAAGTCCGACGTGCGCTGGGTGGCTCTCTTTGACGATGAAGGTACGGGCGTTAAATTTTCCTGCGACAGACCCCTGTTCGTCCAGGCCCTTCATTACGACTGGGAGGATTTGGAGTTTGCGCGCCACCGCAACGGGCAGCAGCGCTTCAATGCTATCCGCGGACCCCGCGAGGAGGTTTGCCTGAACCTTGATGTACAGCAGCTCGGAATCGGAGGAAAGTCCTGCGGTCCCAGACCTCTTGACAAGTATATCTTCCCCATTCAGCACGAGAGCTGGACCATAACGATAGAACCTTTTAATAAGAACAGATAGGAAATGTCTGTATTTGATGCCGTAATTCCCAGGAAAAACACATCTTCGGTCAAGTGGGACGGAGTCCCTTCCGGTTTCGCGGAGGCCGATATGGAGGGCGTAATTCCTATGTGGGTGGCGGACATGGATTTCAAGGCCGCTCCCTGTATCCTTGAAGCCCTGAAGGCAAAACTTGACCACGGTGTTTTCGGATATACCAGGGTGCCGGAGAATTATTATCGTGCGGAAATGGAGTGGTTCGGCCGCCGTCACGGCTGGAAGATTGAAAGGGAATGGATACGCCCCATCGGAGGGCTTGTTCCCGCAGCTTCCGTTGCAATCAGGGCCCTCACACAGCCCGGAGACGAGGTCGTAGTCCAGGTCCCCGCCTATAACTGTTTCTTCAGGAATGTGACCGATACCGGCTGCGTTATCAGCGAAAACAGGCTGTTGTATGAAGACGGGAAATATTCGATAGACTTCGAGGATTTCGAGAACAGGTGCAGGACAGCGAAGGTCTTTCTCCTATGCAACCCGCACAACCCTACGGGACGCCTGTGGACAAGGGAGGAACTTGAAAAGATGGGGGATATCTGCCTCAGCCACGGTGTCAAGGTCATCTCCGACGAGATTCATTGCGACATAGTGCCCCCCGGATCGTCCTACACTCCGTTTGCGACCATCAAAGATTCTTTTGCACAGAACAGCATCTGCTTCAATTCCCCCACCAAGTGCTTCAACATTGCGGGATTGTTGATTTCCAATATTGTCAGCGCCAATGCTGATATGCTGAAGGAAGTGGACAGGGTAATCTGCGAATGGGAACACAGGGACCTCAATCAGTTCGGGGTGGCGGCCTTTTCCGCCGCTTTTTCAGCGGAAGGTGAGAAATGGCTGGATGCGATGAATGCCTATATCCACGAAAATTATCTTTACCTGAAGGAAAGGCTGGCCCGTGAACTGCCCGAATGCCCAGTGCTGGAATTGGAGGCGACATACCTCGTATGGATGGACTGCAGCGCCCTGCCTGTTTCCACCGGTGAATTGGAACGTTCGCTCATACGCGAAGAGAAAGTCTGGGTGAACGGCGGCGGGATGTACGGTGACGACAGCTTCGTCCGCATCAACATTGCCTGCCCCCGGGCAACTCTGGAACAGGGTTTGGACCGCATAGTCCGCGGCATCAGAAAGACAATAGACAACAAATAACACCAAAACTCATATGAAGAGAACATTTACAGCCATTATCGCATCCCTTCTGTGCCTTACATTGTCCGCACAGGGATATGTGCCCACTGAGGAATGTCTCAAGGCGCGCCGGGAATTCAATCAGGAACGTTTCGGCATCTTCATTCATTGGGGCATCTACTCGATGCTTGCCGATGGAGAATGGGTGCAGAACAGGAAGAATATAGATTATGAGGAGTATGCCAAACTGGCAAACGCCTTCTATCCCGCAAAGTTCAATGCCGACGAGTGGGCATCGCTTTTCCGCGAGGCAGGTGCGAAGTACGTGACGTTCACTTCCCGCCATCACGACGGCTTCTCTATGTTCAAGACTGCCACGAGCGACTACAACATTGTTGACGGTACCCCTTTCGGACGTGACGTTGTCAAGGAACTTGCGGACGCCCTCGCGAAGAATGACATCAAGCTGCATTTCTATTATTCGCACCTCGACTGGCACAGGCTAGATTACTGGCCGCTCGGACGTGAAGGCCACGGAGTCGGACGCCCCGATGGCAGGGAAGGGGACTGGCAGAGTTACCTTGAGTTTATGCGTACGCAACTTACGGAACTCCTTACCAATTACGGTCCCATAGGTGCCATCTGGTTTGACGGTTACTGGGACAAGAAGAACGACTATTCCTACGCGGAGCTCTATGACGTCTGGGATCTGGAGGAGGAATATGCCCTGATTCACAGCCTTCAGCCTTCCTGCCTCGTGGCCAACAACCACCACGTGGCACCTTATCCCGGAGAGGATATCCAGCCTTTCGAGAGGGACGTCCCCGGAGAGAACACCAGCGGTTACCTCACCGGCACCAAGGTGTCTTCGCTCCCTCTTGAGACCTGCCAGACTATCAACAAGGACTGGGGATACAAGATTGTGGGCTCCCCCTACAAGACAATCAAGGAGCTCAT
>JAKSKP010000050.1 GCA_024401635.1 Bacteroidales bacterium | reverse complement strand
GTGCGGCCAGATATTCCACTTCGGGCGTTGCGTCCACTATGGCCAGGGCCAGTTTTACAACGAACCACTGCAGGGCCAGAATCAGTGTCGCCGAGGCTAATGCTATGCCTTCCGCACGGTAGAATATGGAGGCACATTCAGCCTTGTCACCACGCCCGTATGCCTGTGCCGTGAGTCCGCCGGTTCCGGTGCGCAGGAAACCGAAGTTCCAGTACATCAGGTCGAAAAGCATCGAGCCTATGGATATGCCGCCGATAAGCGTAGCCGCTCCGAATCCCGGTTCTCCGTTGATGTGGCCCACAACGCCTATGGCCACCATACCCACGATGGGGATGGTTATATTGGCGATTATACTGGGTATCGCCAGACGGAAAATTTCCTTGTTGAGGGCCGTTTTTGTCATTATTATTTCTGACGGTATTTGGTGTTTTCTTCGAGCATCCCGAGATAGGAATTGTAGCGGTCGGCGCTGATACGGCCTTCGTCCACGGCCTTTTTCACCGCACAGCCCGGTTCGTGGGTGTGGGTGCAGGGAGTGAAGCGGCAGTCCTGGCTTTCGCGGAGCATTTCGGGGAAATACAGGGCGATTTCTTCGGGCTGGAGGTCCAGCAGGCCGAAGCTCCTGATGCCGGGGGTGTCTATGATGAAGCCTCCGCTTTGGAGCGGGTACATTTCGTAAAAAGTTGTGGTGTGTCTGCCTTGCAGGTGGCTGAGTGATATCTGCGCGGTTTTGGGGTTGAGGCTCGGGTCCAACGCCTTTATGAGCGACGATTTTCCCACACCGGACACCCCAGACAACAGGTTGATTCCGGGAGCTCCATCTTCACAGCCACAGGGTGTCAAAACCCCGATTGCGGGGCAATCGGCCCCTCTCGGCGCTTGGGCTCGCAGACCGAAAACTTTTTTCTCCCGGGTCGCGAGTGGGTCCACAGAAAGCATTTTGATGCTTTCGGCCCGAGCAGCAGGGCTTAAGCCCGTCGGTCCCGCCTCGAAAAATAATTTGGTCTGCCTCGCTGACGCGCCGTTTCCGATTGCGCTCCCGGCGAGAGCCTGGCGCAGGGTGTCGATGCCCTCGCCTGTTTTGGCGGAAGTTTCGATGATGTCATAGCCCGCAAGACGGCCGTAAGTGTCGTGAAAGGCGGCAATCAGGTCCTCTGCACCGGCCTTGCGCAGCAGGTCAATCTTATTCAGGACTATGGTGACAGGCACGCCGTACACCTCGCAGGTCACCAGCAGACGGTCCAGGAAGGGCAGTTTCACCTCGGGAAAGGCCAGCGTCACCACTACGAAAGCCCTGTCGATGTTCGACGCTATGATGTGAGCCTCGCGGCTCAGATTGGTGCTCTTGCGTATCACATAGTTGCGGCGCGGCAGTACCTCGGTGATTGTGGCGGGGTTGGATTCGGACACCTCGTCAGGCACTTCGCAAAGCACCCGGTCACCCACGGCCACAGGGTTGGTCGCCGACGACTTCTGCAGACGTACCTTGCCCCGTATCACCGCCGGGAATAAATCCCAGGTAGGAATCTCGCTCAGCAGATAATGGCTGCCCGTATGTTTTACTACTGTCGCCTGAACGCTTTTCATAACACAAAGATAATGTAAATTTGAGTTTTATAATTATATTTGTATGATAACTTTTACACACGTTGATATGATAAAGGAAGCAGTTATCGAGCAGACACTAGCTCAGGTTTTTGACAACATCGAATTCACGGCAGAGCCGAAAGGCCTGTATGACCCGCTGCGTTATATGATAGGCATAGGTGGCAAGAGAATACGTCCCCGTCTGTGTCTGACGGCTTACGGTCTCTACAAGGATGAATTTGCCGACGGTATCCTTGACGCCGCTACGGCTCTTGAAGTGTTCCATACCTTCACCCTCATCCACGATGACATTATGGACAATGCTCCTATGCGCCGCGGCCAGGCCACGGTCTGGAAGAAATGGAGCGTGAATACAGCGGTTCTAAGTGGGGATGTTATGAATATAGACAGTTATCGTCGTCTTGCCAATATCAACGCCTCGGCTCTTCCTGCAACTTTGAAACTGTTCAATACCACTGCCGCACAAGTGTGCGAAGGACAGCAGCTCGACATGGAATTCGAATCCTGCCCGAAGGTGAAAATGACGGAATATATGAAAATGATAGGCCTTAAGACAGGCGTTCTGATAGCCTGTGCGGCCAAAATGGGAGCCATAATTGCCGATGCTCCGAAGAAGGATGCAGACCTGCTTTATGACTATGGTTATGACCTCGGTATAGCCTTCCAGATTGCCGATGACTACCTTGATACTTTCGGAGACGTGAAGACTTTCGGCAAGGCGATAGGAGGTGATATCCTCAATGACAAGAAAACCTGGCTGTTGACAAGAGCTATGGAAAAGGATGCGGATGCCGTCGGCAGGGCAATGGCTCTTCCTTCAGGTACTCCGGAACAGGATAAGGCAAAAATCGATGCCGTAACGGCCGTCTACCGGGACCTCGGCATTGATGAGGACGCCAAATACGAGATACTGAAATACACGCAGAAGTCTATGGAACACGTGTGCAAGATAGGCTTGACCAAGGTTAAGGAAGAAATGCTTGCCCGGTATGCCGATAAACTTGTAGGAAGGACAAAATAAGTGTTCTGCGGCTGAAAATATGACAATGACGGGAAAACGACTATGACGGAAAAATTGGAGATAATGGCCCCTGCGGGCAATTTTGAGTGTCTTACGGCGGCCATTCAGGCTGGTGCGGACAGTGTGTATTTCGGAGTTGAGAAGCTCAATATGCGTAGTCATTCGGCCAATAATTTCACGATGACCGATCTGAATGAGGTGTGCCGCCAATGCGCTCAGGCCGGTGTCAAGAGCTATCTGACTTTAAATATAGCCTTGTATCAGGAAGATCTGCAGGCGATGCGCGACACACTCGATGCGGCAAAGGCGGCAGGGATTTCTGCTGTCATAGCTTCCGATATGGCGGCGATAATGTATTGCCGCAAAATAGGCCTTGAGGTCCATATTTCCACCCAACTCAGTATCTCCAATGTCGAGGCCCTGCGCTTCTATGCCCAATGGGCTGACGTAATTGTGCTGGCCAGGGAGCTCAATCTGGGTCAGGTGAAAGACATTCACGAGACCATAGTCCGTGAGAATATATGCGGACCGTCCGGCCAGCAGGTGAGAATAGAAATGTTCGCGCACGGAGCACTCTGTATGGCGATTTCCGGCAAGTGCTATTTGTCGTTGCACGAATACGGAGCATCGGCCAACCGCGGTTCCTGCTATCAGATATGCCGGCGAGGCTACAGGGTGACCGACCTTGAGACCGGCAGCGAACTGGAGATAGACAACAAGTATATAATGTCGCCCAAGGACCTGTGCACCATAGAGTTTATGGACAAGATCATTGATGCCGGGGTGACGGTATTCAAGATAGAGGGGCGTGCCCGTAGTGCCGAATATGTCTGGCGCACCGTGGCCTGCTACCGCAAGGCTGCTGATGAGGTGGTGGCCGGAACCTATACCAGGGAGAGAGGGGAGCAACTGAAAGAGTCTCTTGCCGAGGTGTTCAACCGTGGCTTTTGGGACGGCTATTACCAGGGTGCGCGACTCGGGGAGTGGAGCAATGTCTATGGATCTCACGCCACCCGCACCAAGGTCAATCTGGGCCGCATCAGCAACTGGTTCGGCAAGCTCGGCGTGGCCGAAGTCCAGCTGGAAAGCAACGATCTGAACGTCGGCGACGAGGTGATGATAATCGGCCCTACATCCGGGGTCAATCAATTCAAGGTCAGTGAGATACGTCTTGACTTGGATCCCGTGCGGACTGCCCCGAAAGGTTCAGTCATCAGCATCCCCGTCCCTTGCGATGAAAATCACCCACGCCGCGGCGACAAGATCTATCTCTGGAGCTCTTATGAAAGGCACACAACTTAAAAATGTGCAATTAACCCGCGTATCCGGAGGAAATCGGACCGTTCGTGTCAATAATCAAGGATTTTTCTTAAATTTGCAAGGTATAGTGCAGATTTCAGAATGATACCTCGTCAGACCGTTGAACAGATATTGGATGCCGCCAAGATTGAAGGCGTTGTGGGGGATTTCGTGACTCTGAAGCGTCGCGGGGCCAACCTCGTGGCTTGCTGTCCGTTCCACAACGAAAAGACGCCGTCCTTCTACGTCTCTCCTGCCAAGGGTATCTACAAATGTTTCGGCTGCGGCAAGAGCGGTACGGCAGTGGGTTTCATTATGGAACATGAAAACCTCACCTACTCCGAAGCCCTGAAATATCTGGCTAAAAAATACGGAATCGAGGTGGTTGAGAAGGAGGAAACGGCCGAGGATATAGCAGCCCGTCAGAGGGGCGAATCCCTGATGCTGGTCTCCGAGTTCGCCAAGAATTTCTTCGTCAGGCAGCTAGCTACGGAGGAGGGACAGATAGGATACGCCTATTTCAAATCCCGCGGCCTCGAAGACGAAACGATAGCCTCTTTCGGCCTGGGCTGGGCTCCGCAGGGCAGGAACAATCTGCAAAAAGCGGCGCGCGAGGCAGGTTTCAAGGAGGAATACCTCATCGACACGGGGCTTTGCTTCAAGACCGAGGACGGAAAGGTTCTCGACAGGTTCTATGACAGGGTTGTATTCCCGATTCAGAACATTGCGGGCCGTGTCATCGCTTTCGGATGCCGCACGCTCAAAAGCGACAAGACCGTTGCCAAATACGTCAATTCTCCCGAAACGGAGATATATCAGAAGCGCACCACACTTTATGGCATGTATCAGGCCAAGGGTGAGGTCCACAAACAGGACAAGTTTATTCTTGTGGAGGGCTATCTGGACGTTATATCTATGCATCAGCTGGGCATAAAGAACGTTGCCGCATCATCCGGCACGTCGCTCACGGTGGAGCAGGTACGGCTTATCAGGCGTTTTACGGACAATGTCACTATAATCTACGACGGGGACAGTGCTGGAATCCACGCTGCTCTGCGCGGCATAGGCCTGGTGCTTGAAGGCGGTCTGAACGTCAAGGTGGTTCTGCTGCCAGACGGGGACGACCCGGATTCTTTCGCCCGCAAGCACACTCTGCAGGAGGTTCAGGACTTCATAAAGGACAATGAACAGGATTTCATAGGATTCAAGACCAGGATGCTGCTGGACGATGCCGGCAATGACCCCATCAAACGCGCCACCCTCATCAATGATATAGCCGATACGATAGCCCTGATTCCCGATCCGGTCAAACGAGGGGTGTATGTCCCCTTTGCAGCAGGTGAACTCAGGATAGACGAGCAGTTGCTCTTCGACCGCATCAAGCGTACCCGCGAAAAGATGCTGGAGGAAAAGCGTCGTGAGCGTGAGCGCGAGCAGGCGTCCGCCACGCAAGGCGGAGCAGGCGGCAACTACGGAGCAGACGCCTCGGGCACAGGCTATTACCCGCAGGGCGAGCAGGCGCCTTGGCCGGACAGCGATCCGTATGGTGCATCGGCAACTCCCACAGACAGTTATGTCGGTGTACCTCTTGTCAGCGACCCTCTTGTCACCGACAGGAAACTGGAGCCATTTGAAGCGGAACTGCTGCGCTTTATTCTGCGCAATGGCCGCACCCCGTTGCTGTTCGACCTGGACTCGGAATACTACAACAAGGATCTGGAAGAACCACCAACGGTGGCCGAATTCATCGACGGCTCGCTATTCGCCGACGAAATAGTTTTCTCGAATGAGTCTTACGCAAGAACTTACGCGCAATATTTCAGACTTTACAATCAAGGTCTGCCGCAGGAGACCATCTCCGTGCGGTTGATGTCCGACCCTGACGATGTCATCAGGGAAATATCGAAGCGTATGATACAGGATGACTATATCCTCACCGTCAAGAAGTTCGAGGCATCCCTGACAAACGAGAACACGGTGCTGACGACGTTCGTGCCGAAGGCCATAATATCCTACAGCAAGGCAAGGGTGGAAAAACGTCTCAAGGACCTGACGAAAGCCCTGGGAAGCCTTTCGCCCGACGATGAAAAATCGACGGCGATTATGAGCGAGATAATGAAATTGAACAAATACAAAAAAGCAATAACCAATAAGTTAGGAAGAGTATGAGTGAAAAGAAATTCGGAAGAACGCTGGTAACCTGCGCGTTGCCTTATGCCAACGGACCCGTCCATATCGGGCATCTTGCCGGAGTGTATGTGCCGGCCGACATCTATGTCCGTTATCTCCGGATGCGCGGAGAGGACGTTCTGTATATATGCGGAAGCGACGAACACGGTGTTCCCATTACCATCAAGGCCCGCAAGGAGGGTTGCACGCCCCAGGATATCGTGGACCGCTATCACAAGATAATCAAGGACTCGTTCACGGGACTCGGCATCAACTTCGACATATATTCCCGTACATCTTCCAAGGTGCACGCGAAGAATGCTTCTGACTATTTCCGCCGTCTTTATGATAAAGACGATTTTGTGGTAAAGACATCAGAACAATACTACGATCCACAGGCCGACGAGTTTCTGGCGGATCGCTATATCACAGGCACCTGCCCTAAATGCGGGGCGGAAGGAGCCTATGGAGACCAGTGCGAGAAATGCGGCAGCACGCTCAGCCCCGAGGAACTGATAAACCCTCATTCAGCGCTCAGCGGAGCAACTCCCGTGAAGAAGGCCACGTCGCATTGGTATCTGCCGTTGGAGAAATATGAACCCTGGCTGAGGGAGTGGATACTGGAAAACCACAAGGAATGGAGAACCAACGTTTACGGTCAGTGCAAGAGCTGGTTGGACGGCGGGCTCCAGCCCCGTGCCGTT